>CAZAAF010000125.1:0-295 GCA_964482575.1 uncultured Verrucomicrobiota bacterium
ACCGCGGGCCGGGATCGCGCCTAAGGAGTTCCACCTGCTGCTCGCGTTCTTCGCCCGGGGCCAGCCAGAAGAAGCTGTCCGTGGCGTAGAACGCCCGCCGGGCGCCCTCGATGTCGAGGCGGGTCATGAAGGCGGGTTGGCCGCCGGCGTTCCTGACGCGCACACGCAACTGGCTGCGGTCGGCGGCAAGCGTGTTCTGTTCAATCAGCGATATCGCCAGCGATGTCGGTCGGGATGCCACCTGCGGCTTCAGCCACGGCCCGTTCTCCAGCGTCAGGGACGGCTGCGGGGAGGT
>CAZAAF010000125.1:305-1476 GCA_964482575.1 uncultured Verrucomicrobiota bacterium
GGCGTCGTCACGCATCCGGGACAGGCATCGCGGCCAATAGACCGAACGCGACACCAGGCGACCACTGCCGGCACGCAGTTCGGCGACGATGAAGAAGAACTTGTCGTCAAGACTGTCGGGAATCGTGAAGCGGCCGAAGTCGAGCGCGGCCACCGAGGGGCCGGGCTGGAGGCTGACGGCCTGCGTCTTGTGCCACAACGAGGCGAAGCCGGCATCGAGGATGTCCACCGACACCTTGAGCCCTTTGCGCGCGGCGGCTGGCGCATGCAGGACGCGGACGTCCAGCGGCACCGGCTCGCCCCTGGCCCAAATCAGCTCCGGTAGTTTCACCAGCACGTGGGTCGGCTCGTAGGTGCGCGCGAGGAAATAATACGGGGCGCTCGGCTGGCCGAAACCGTCCACCATCATGATGGCGATGACAGGCCACGGGCGCTTGAACACCCACGGCATCAGGCCGGCGGTGACCGGGTAGTTCGCCTGCACCTGCTCGGAGAAGACCTGGTAGAACTCGCCCGCGCCGATTTGCGTGCCCTCGGCAAGCGCCTCAAGCGAAGGCGCCTTCATGTCGTCGATGTGGGACGCGCGGCTCAGCATTCGCGGCACGCGGCTGGCCTGGTATTCCACAAAGTGCTGCATCAATTCCGGATGCCGGCCGGGGAAACTTTTGTCGGTCATGCCGCCCAGCGGGGCATCAAGTTCGGCGGCGTCCACCATCTCGCGAATGCCCGACGGTTCCGGGACGCTGTGCATGCCGGTTTCGGAAATGTACGGCACCTGCCGGTACAGTTTCCCGTACCAGGTCGGGTCCATGTCGGGATACGTGTGCAGGCTGCCGCCATCGGGGCTGGTGCGCCGCATCAGCCGCGTCGGGTCAAAGTCGGCCACGCACCGCTCGAAAATGCCGATGCTCGCCGCGTTGCCAAGCGAATAGGGATTGAACTCGTTGCCGCCGCAGTAGAGCGCGAGCGACGGGTGGTTCCGCAGGCGGAAGATCGTCTGCATCACCTGAGCCTCCCACACGTCCTGCGGCCATTCCGGCGTATCGCGGTTGCCGATGGGAAAATCCTGCCAGACCATCACGCCGAGTTCATTGCAGGTCTCGTAAAACTCCTCGGTCTCCAGAATCCCGCCGCCCCAGATGCGGAAGAGCTGGATGCCGGCGGCCTTCGCC
>CAZAAF010000125.1:1486-10040 GCA_964482575.1 uncultured Verrucomicrobiota bacterium
AACGCTCCCGCGGCAGGTCGAGCAGCAGATCGGCAGGCATCCAGTTCATGCCCTTCACGAACAGCGGCCGGCCATTGACCACGAACTGCCAGTCGGCCCAGCGGTCGGTGGTGCGCGGGCCGGGCGTCGGCGTTGTGCGAATCGTCCGGATGCCGTAGTCGAACTCCAGGGTGTCGCTGGCATGGCCTTCGCGGATGAGCGTGAGTCTGGTGCGATAGAGTCCCGGTTCGCCCATGCCGTTCGGCCACCAGAGTTTCGGGTGCGCGACGGTGAACGACTGCTTCACGAAATTGCGGCCCGCGAGGACCTGGAGCGGGAAGGTCTGGTCGAACGCGGGCCGGCCGGAGATTTTCTCCGCGAGCTCCACGCGCAACGCGAACCGCGACGGACTGGACTCGGACGCGGCCCAGCCGTGCGAACCGTCCACCAACTGGGTGTTCTTCCATGGATGCAGGCTCAATTCCAGCGAGTGCGCGCCCACAAACACCTCGGCGTTGAGCGTCAGCTTCGCGGCCTTGTCATCCGCCGTCTCAGTCACCAGGAAGGGCCTCTCGAGATGGCCTGGCGGCACGATTTCGAGCCGCACCCCGCGCCACAGGCCGAGCGGGAAGAACATCTCGCCGCCAACGCCCCCGGCCAGCACCCACGGCTTGATAACCGGGCCCTCCGGTCCGCGCGGTTTCCAGCCAGCCTTGTTGCCGAAATCGCCCGCCTTGACCTCGACGACGATTTCGTTCGTCACGCCGGCCTTCAGGTGCTGGCTCACCTCGATGGCCGGCCCGCCGAACATCCCCTCGTGCCGGCCCAGCAGCCTGCCGTTGAGCCAGACCCGTGCGAAGTAATCAATACCGTCGAAGCAGAGAAATACATAGCCGTCGCGCTTCCCGGCCGGCAACTCGAACGTGCGCCGGTAATACCAGACCTTCTGGTCCACCCAATCGTATTGCTTCGAGTTCAGGTGTTCGTAGGGATGGCCGCCCTTGCCGGCGCGGTGCAAGGCCCATTGGACCGTGGCCGGCACCTGTGTCGCGAACCAGTTCGTCAGCGTGCTCAACTCCGCCACGGCACCCACCTCGGCATCGCGCCAGCCGAGCTGCCATTCGCCGTCCAGCGCAAGGTGCTGCGCGCCGGCACGGGGCGTGACCCGGTAGGGCTGCCAGAGGTTCCCAACGGCGTTGGTCCGCGCGGACGGCACCGGGGCCGCACCCACCAGGACGGCGCCGGTGAGCATGACAATCAAGAGAGAGGCAACCTGTTTCATCATGATGGTTTACTCCGATTTCGCTTCGTGGATGTAATCTTTCGCGAAGTACAGTTTCGTCGCGGCGAGGATCAAGGCGCCGCCGGCCAGGTAAACAAACGCGAGCGACGACAGGCCGATGTCGAGGCTGATGTGCTGTTTCACATAGCCGAGCAGCACCGGCGACGTCGCGCCCACCGTGAACGCGCAGCAAAGCATCAGCCCCGTGGCGGACGAGCGATACCGCGGCTGGATGACATCGAAGAGCGCGACAAACAGGTTCGAGTCGTAAAGTCCGCGGAAGAAACCGAAGCCCGCGAGCGCCACGTACACCGTCGTGAGATCGGAGGAAGTGCCCATCAGCCAGATGAACGGCGCGCCCAGCAACAATCCCCCGTATTCCATTTCCATCCGGATCGTGGGACGCCGCGCCGCCAGCCGGTCGGAGACGCGTCCGCCGACCATCACGCCGATGAAGGCGAAAATGAAATGCCAGAGCGTCGAGTTGAGCGCGGCATCATCGAGCGAGAGATGAAACTTTTCGTAAAGGAACGTCGGCATCCACGTCATGTAACCGACGCCGGCAAACACCATGCCGCCGAACGCCAGGCTGAGAAAGTAAAGCGTCGGCGTGCCCAGGACACTCCGCAACACTTCGCCGAGCCGCACCGGAGGCGCCTCGGGCTGACTGTCCGCCCGAACCGGTTCCGCGTCGCGATGCTCGTTCCGCAACCGCAGGGCCACCACGACCGCCATCAACAGGCCGAACCCGCCGAACGTATAGAACGTCGCGCGCCAGCCGTGGGTCTTGCCCACCCACCCCGCCACCCAACTGCTGACCACGATGCCGACGTAAAGCGCGCTCTGGTGCACCGCCATCGCCTGGGCGCGGGTGTTGTGATGATACTGGCCGATGAGCGAGTTGGCCGCGGGATAGTAGAACGCCTCGCCAACGCCTGTGGCCATGCTGCGAAACACGATCAGGGCCAGGATGCTCGTACCAAGCCCCGTGCACAGCGTGCCCACGCTGAACGTCAGCAGGCTCAGGAAAACGATCCATTTCTTGGTGACAAAATCCCCGAGACAGCCGGCCAACGGCACGAACACGCCATAGAGCAGCGTGAACACGGTTGCCACCATCCCCAGTTCCACGTCGTCGACATGGAGATCGGTTTTGATCAGCGGCAGGACCACATTGTAGATCTGGCGGTCACCCTGGTTGAGAAAATAGGCCACCCACAACAGGAGCAGCAGTTCCCATTTGTAGAAGCGTGGTGTGTTCATGTCGCCGGATGCCGGTCTATTCCACCCACACCAGCCGCATCCGCATGGGTTGGAGCGGCACCGTCAGTTTTCCATCGGCGCATGTCAGCGACTCGCGGGTCAGCGGGTCGATGGCGGTCTTCGGGGTCATGCCCAGGCGGCCGAGGTCCAGCGTCACCTGCGCAGTCACCGGCTGGGCGGCCGAGAGGTTTGAAACGACCAGCAACGCGCGTCCCCCCTTGCCTTTGGCACCCGGGCGCGCGTAGAGACTCACCTTCACCGACTCCTGCGGCGCCGTCGCCAGCGGTTTCGTTTCCCAATACGGATGCCACTCGGCCTTGCCGGTGCCGAAACGGGTCATCATGGCCCAGATCGGCGACATCTTCTCCAGCGAGGCCAGGCCGCAGGGACGCACCCGGACGTCGTGCAGCATCGAGAACGCAAGCGCGTGGTCGAACGTCCACTGCGGCGGGCGTTCGTAGGCCAGGAACTCGGCCGGCACGCCAAAGTTGCGGCCCATGAACTCAGCCCGCAACGCGCCCAGCGGCAGGGTCTTCAACGGATCGCCCGACAATTCGCCACCGGCAAATTGCTCGCCATCCCAATACGAGTCGGCGAAGGCCAGCGTTGGCGTCGTGCAACAGGTGCTCTGGTGAACGTTGATAAGCCCGCCGCGCGGATGGAACATGCCGTAGAGCCGCAGCATGAACTGCCGCACGCCAAAGATGGGATAGGTCGGATGCATCGTGCCGTCGGCGGCGCGAAAACCGCATCCGTGCTTCTCGTTGTAACACGGCCACGGCTCGATGGTGCCGTCGAGATAGACGCCGTCGAAACCGTAGCGCTGCCGGGCCCGCTCAATGCCGTCGGCAAGCCGGTCCCGCCAGACGCTGGCGTAGCAGACCTTGAAGTCGCGCTGCTCCGGCGGGCGATACCAGCCGGACCAGATGGCGCCCTTGGAATCCTTGACCAAGATGTCGTCGTGCATCTCCGCCCACTCCGGCGCCAGCGGCGAGAACTCGTAGCCGTGATAGACCAGCACCTTCATGCCGTGCTGATGACAGGCGCCGACGATGCGCTTGAACTTCTCCTCCGGGAACGTCATCGGGTAGTTCTGGATCGGCACCCAATCCTCGTGAAACACCGCGGTCTTCGCGCCAAGCTTTGCGCCCCGGTCAATCACATCGAAGTCGTTGTGATCGGGAAACGCGCGGTGGCAAACCCACCATTCCTTCGGAATGGGCAGCGTCAGGCCCACGCCAAGCTGCGGCACGTGCCAGATGCGCCACTCGTGGAAATCCTTCGGCCACGGCTTCACCGGCGTGGCCTGAAATCCGAACGTGAACGTCACCGGCAACCGCACCGCAGAGAGCGTCGGCGCCTTGGCGACCTGCGGTCCCGTTTCCAAAAGCCGCGCACGCAGCACCACCTCGCCGCCCCGCACCAGCACTTCCATGGCACGGTCGGGAGCCTCCGGCTGCCAACCCTTGTCGGACTCGGCGAACCACCCCAACCCGCTGTCCTCGCGGCCGAGCCAGACGAACGGCTGGAACTTCAACGTCAGGCCGGCCTCGGTCAGCTCGCCGCTGTTCATGGCGCTGCCCCACTTGCCGGGGAAATAATGAAACAGACTGGCCCGCTCGCGCTTGATCGGCACCTCCAGCCAGAGCTGCTCGATCTTCGGCGTCTTCTTGTGCTGCGGCAGTACGACGAGGTCCACGCGCAACAAACCGTCGAACTCGACGCGCGTGGTGGTATTGATGATGAGATCGTCGCCCGCCTGCCAGCCCGTGAGGATGGCGTGCGACTTGTCCGCGCTGAACACGAAGTTGCCGCTGCGCTTCCATTCAATCGGCTGGCCGCCAACCCTGCCCACGAGCCGGATGGGCGACGCCAGGATTTCACTGCCGGCCGTGACGATGGAACACGGCAGCGCGCCGGCAAACTTGTGCGAGCGTCCCCAAACGCCCACCTCGATGGCCGACGCGTTGGTCTTCACCGTCACGGGCGTCCACGGGGCAATGAGCTTGGGCGATTCGTAGGCGTGCGCGTCAACCAATGTCACCCATGACATGACGGCTACCATCCAAATGAATGATCGCATTTTCATCCTCGTCACCTTTCCTGTTTCGACAGCCTCTTCACATGCATCCATCCTCGCGGCCAACGCGGTCCCCTCACGGCGCTGCGGGACCCGTGTAAATGATCTTCAGCGCGACATCTTTTTCGATGGGGGGCAGCTTGCACACCACCGTGCGAGCCGTCGCCTGAACCGTTTGTTGTGACTGCACAATGCCCTGCCGCGTATCCCAAAACTCGACCCGATGGACGCCGTTCTTCTTCACCGGCACCGTGATCTCCGCGCCGCTGATCGTGGGCGGCGTCTTGCCCTGATGACCGGCCTCGATCCAGTTGTAAAACCGATTCTGGATCCAAGCCAGGCTCTTTCCCTCGGATTGGAGGCAGAATCCCCGCAGATCCGGGTGGGAGACCGCGGGCGTCGCCATTTCCCAATGCGGCCGGGTGAGCGACTCGCCCGCGAGGTAATTGCGTATCGCCATCGCGTGGCACAACTGGTTCCTCTGGACGATGAACTGGCCCAGCCACTCGGTGCCGCCCACCGCATACTTCAAGAACAGGCTGATCCAGAGATGATTGTGGAATGAAATGGCCTCGGGGAACTTCCAACGCTCGCCGGTGAGATAGTAGAGCGCGCGCTTCGGCCCGTAGGCGTCGGCGGGCTTGGTCCACTCCACCATGCCGCCCTCCGGATTGATCAGCGGGCAGTTGAACCTGCCGTATTGCCGGTCGAGTTCCAGACAGAGAGTCACGGCATCCACGTCGCGGTGGAAGTACCAGTCGGGAACGATGATGGCGTCGCCTCCTTCCGCGATGGAACGCGGGCCCTCGCACATGACGTGCGGATGCTGGTACACGTCAATGGCCCGCACATAGTTTTGCAGTTCCTTGATCCACGACCGCACCATCAAGGATGAAAAGCGCGATCCGGCCTGCCCCTCATCGCCAATGGCCCACACCAGCAACGCCGGGCTGTCGCTCATCCGCGCGACGAAATACCGCAGGTGATCCCGCTGCATTTCCAGCGCCCGTTCGTTGACGTAAAGTTCCTCGATGCTGTGGCACGGTCCTCCCTGGGCGGCGGCATACGGCACCGTGTCCAACCCGTAGATCACCGACCGGCACAGATCGTCGTAACACGTCACCCAGTAAATGCCGAGTTCCTCCAGCGTGCGCAGCCGGTGCTCGCATTTCCAGGCCACATGCTGGTCGATGACGCCGCCCGGCAGGTAGAGCCGGCCAAAATACTCCGCCAGGCAATAATCGTAGTTGGAACCGCCTTCGGCCTTGCGGCGATAATAATCGTCCAGCCGGCGCGTGGAGACGCACCGCGGGTTGCCGCCGAAAATGTAGTTTGCATCCCGGAACCAGCCGCTCGGCCCAATGCCAAAATAGGATTCGCCGTTGTCGAACTCGAAAAATCGCGGATCCTCCTTGCTGACGCGCAGGAATCCCCTGCGGGTCGAGGGAACCACCTCGATCTTCCGGTCGGGCGTGCGGCGGACCCCCGTCTTGTCCTGAGCCAGCACGTGGAGCGTGTGCACGCCCGTCTCGCGCGGCCGGTAATACAACCGCCATGGGGCGCATCGCCGGGGCAAAAGAATCTCCTCCGTTTCCCCGATGGCGACCGACGTGAAATCCTGCCAGAAAAACGCCGGGACCTTTTCCGTCTTCCCGGACGGCGTTGCCACCACCACCTGCACGTTGACCTGACGCGGATCAAACGCGTTGTCGTAGGTCGCGGCGAGATCGATCGGGAGGGTCAGCCGTTCAAACCGCTCCGCCCGCACGGGCCACGCCTCGCAACGCACTGCCAGCGGCCGCGCATCGCGCGCGGCGCAAACATCGTCGAGTTGAACACGATGCGGGCCCGCGTTCTTCGCCATTTCGGCGGGGGCCACAAGAACCAGTTCATCCTCGCGGAGGATGTAGGGCGGCACTTCCACCGCGCGCAGTTCGCCCGGCGCGAACGTCGTCTGCCGGCCACGGGCAAGCAAGGCATCCCCCAGGTGCAGCACGACGGAGAACAGCCCGTCCGGCTCGCCCGCCATGGCAATTCCGCCCTGCGAGGTCCGTTCGTAGGGCAGGGTCCGGTACAGGAACACCTGTCCCAAAAGACCACCGCCGCGCGCCTGCGCCGAATCGTTCACACGCACGACCAGCAGGTTGTCACCCTCGAACCGGACCTGAGGCGTAAGGTCCACATTAACCGGTCCGGGCACACGGGCTCCCCAATGATACATCGCCCTCGCGAGGTGCGTCCCATTGAGGAAAACATCCGCCGCGTCGTCCACCGCCGTGCAGAAGAATCCCAGCCGATATCCCTTCAATCCAGCCGGCACATGAAACCGCAGCCGGAGCCAGGCGATCCGGTCGTTCAGCTCCGGATGACCCATGGCCTCCCAGCGGCGTCCCACGCGAATCGGCTTCCATCCGTCGCTGGAGGAGATGGCTTCGTATTCGGTCTTGGCGCGTTCCGCATCGCGCTTCATGTCGGCGTCGCTCCGGCCGAATCCGACCTTGGAGGTCCATTGGGAATCCCTGGCGAGATACTCCCAATCCGTTTGCCGCAAATCCACCAGCAGGCGGTCACCGCCAAACGAAACCACGCCGGCCCCGGCCGGCAACACGGCGGCACCGGACAACAACGCGATGGGAATCCACCTCGTCAGGCGAACGAGAACCGGTGATCGTGTTTTCACGGTGATACCTTCGTTTTCACTTCGGCAGCATTTGTGCGCACATCATCAAACAACGCGGCAGATGGAAGAAGCCCTTGAACATCGTACCTTTGCAAAACATGAACGGCGTGCCGTCGGGCAGGAGGTGCGGATACCATTCCGGGAACCCGGGGTCGCGGAAGTGCGTCCACGCCCACGCATCGATCTTCCGGAACCCATCGGCAAAAAAACCGTCGCCGGAGAGCTTCCACGCATACAGGCAGGCGATCAGCGCCTCGTTCTGGCCCCACCATGTCTTCAGGTATTGCTTGCCGTCGAGGAGGGGCCGGCCAAGCGCATCCTTGAAATAGAGGATGCCACCATGAACCGGGTCCCAGGCGTATTGCAGGATGGCGCGCGTTCGCTCAAGACACTGCGCGATCAGTGCGCTGTCATTCAAGCTTTCGGCGTACTGCATGACGAACCACATGCCCTCCAGCGCATGGCCGGGATTAAGCAACCGGCCATTGCCCGACTCCAGGTCCGGTTTGCCATTCGCGGGCATGCTTTCGAACATCATCCCGTGCTCGCGACTCCAGAAGTGATTCACCACGGTCTGCGCCGCCTGACGCAGGACATTGTCGTAGTCCCGGGTCTGCAACGCACGCTGGAGCACGAACAGGACGTTGATCAGGATCATGTAGTGCGCCAGCGACATCGTGGAACTCTTCTCCACCGCCGCAAAACCGGCGCGATAGCTCGCCGTCGCCTGCAAGGCGACTTCGCGATACCGTGGCTGCGGGTCGGCACGAAACAACTCCGCCGCCCCGATGGCGGCAAAGGAGTCCGTAAACACCGTATAACCACCGAACTCGCGCAATCCCGGGGTTCCATCCCGCTTCAGCGAAAAATAGCAATGCCCGTCCGGCCGGAACGAGCGGCGGCTCAGGAAATCGAACCCGCGCCGCGCGTGCTCCAGCCATTCCGGACGCGCGTACGGCGAGTTTTAGAGCGCCGCGAACATGAACACGGCGCGCCACTGCATCCACAGGTATTTGTCCGTCTCCAGCAATTCGCCCTTGCGCCCCACCACACTGAAAAAGCCGCCGTGCTCGCGGTCAATGCCGTGTTCCGTCCAGAACGGCACGATGCGCTCCAGCAGTTCGGCCTCATATCGGGCGCGGATGTCTTTCATATCACATGCCACCGACAATCGAGAACCACTCAGGCCGGCGAGGGTCCTGATGGAACCGGGCATAGTAGTCGCCCTTCTCCGCGTAGTAGCGTTCGTATTTCGCCATCTTCTCCTCGT
>CAZAAF010000126.1:0-10032 GCA_964482575.1 uncultured Verrucomicrobiota bacterium
GAGCGCATAATCACTGTCGCGCGAGCCGCTGACATTCTCGGCCTTGCTCCAGGCCTCGGCGACCACTGGCGCGGCACTGGTCTGGTTGAGCACCACCGATTGTGAAGCCCCGCACCGCGCCGGCGCAGCGCTGTTGTCGTAGGCAAATGTCTCACCCTTGCGCTCGAAGCCTGCCTCAAATTCACGCCATGCCCCGGCCCGCAGCAAGCTCTCGCCCGGGGCGGTCGTTGAGAGCGACTGTTTGACGACACCCGCGTGGGCCGTCACGGCAAGCAACGGCAGTAGAAAAAGGGCTCCAAATTTCACAGTGTATTCTCCTTCGAATCTCTTCCGCAGTTTTCGCACCGCTGGGGTGAACCGCTCAGGCGGCCTGCTTCCTGGCGCGTGGATGCGCTTACGGCGTCAGCTTCAGGTGCTTGGGTGGTTCCGGTGGCAGCGTCCAGATGATCTCACCGTGGCCGATCGCGACATGCAGGCGGTTTCCCTCGTCCGTGGCGCGCTTGAACGCAGCGTCGAATTCGGAAAAATCGCCCGCTGCGATGCCCTGTGCCACCGGCTGGAGGAAATCCTTGTCGTAGTTCCGGGCCATCTCAGCGTATTTCGGGCGGGTGATGGCGCCGGTTTTAAAAAGGCCCTGCACTTTGCGAAGCGCGTAGCTGGCGAGTTTCCAGTGGCTTCCTTGGGCGGCGTAGTAGCAGATCCACCAGCGTTCGCCGATCTGGGGCATCAGCCCGCCCCAGCCGGGCTGCATGCCGGCAATCTGGTCCAGCGTCAACTCACCGTGTTTGGTCTTTCCGACGACAGGTTTTTCCTCGCTCATGGCCGGCGTCTCCTTTCGCTCTGTTCCGGCAACGATAGCCCTTTTTCCCGTTGGAGTGAAGTGGTAGATTGGACGCGACCACGGAAGAAAGGACGTTGGATGACACTGACGCAATGGCTGCCGTTCGTCGAGACGGCACGTGGATACAGGCGATCATGGCTGCCCGACGACGTGTCGGCGGGCCTGACACTCGCTTTGCTTTCCGTGCCGCAGGCCATTGCGTACGCCATCATGGCCGGACTGCCACCCATCTATGGCCTCTATTCCTGTATCGTGGTGGGCATCATTGGCAGCCTGATGAGCAGCAGCGAGCATCTCGTGCCAGGCCCGACCAACTCCGTGGCCATCCTCATCAGCAGCGCCATCATGACCTCCTCGTTGGCGGCGGTGCGGGAGAATCCGGCCATCATCATCCCGCTGCTGGCGCTGTTGATCGGCGGCATCCAGTTGCTGTTCGGACTGCTGAAGCTGGGTAACCTGACGCAGTTCGTTTCGCGGAGTGTGGTCGTTGGCTTCACGGCGGGCGCGGGCCTGCTCATTGCCCTCAACCAGCTCGCGCCGCTCCTGGGCGTGGAACAGCCCAATGCCGTCCACATGCTGGAACACGTCGGGCGGACGCTTGAGCAATGGCGCCACACCAACCTTTACGCGCTGGCCATCGGCATCGCTTCCATCGTGGTCACCGTGACCGCGTCGCGCTGGCTGCCGCGCTGGTTGCCGGCCCCGTTGCTGGTGGTGATTGCCTCGGCCCTGGCGGTGGAAGTGTTCCATCTCGAGGACAAGGGCGTGAAGTTGATTGGTGACCTGCCGTCCCGTTTGCCGGGCGTGCAGCTTCCGTTTTTTGGCGTGCGCATGTTTGCGGACATCGCGGATGCCGCGCTGGCTATGGCCATCCTGGGTTGCATCGAGACCCTTTCCATTGCCAAGAGCATCGCCATGACCACCGACCAGCGCCTGGACAACAACCAGGGATGTATCGGCCTCGGTCTGGCCAACATAGCCGCCGCCTTTTTCCAGTGCATGCCGGGCAGCGGCAGTTTCACGCGATCCGCCCTGAGTTCCATCGCGGGCGCGCAGACGCGTTTTGCTGGGGTGTTCAGCGGGCTTTGGATTGCCGTCATCCTCGTCGTGTTCGGCCGCTGGGTGCATTACATCCCGCTCGCCTCGCTGGCGGGGTTGTTGATCGTGATCGCGGGCAGCATGTTCCGGTGGCACCACATCCGCATCGCGTTCCGCGCCACGCGCAGCGATGCCATCGTGCTGGTCCTGACCTTCGTGTCCGCATTGGTGATGGGTCTGCGGCAGGCAATCTACCTCGGCGTCATCAGCTCCCTGCTCCTGTTCTTGCGCAAGGCAAGCGCGCCTCACTTGGTGGAATACGATTTTGCAGGTGAGACGATGCGTGAAATCAATGCCACCTCCGAACGCAGCCACCCCGGCATTTCCATCATCCACGTCGAGGGCGACCTTTTTTTTGGCGCCGCCGAACTCTTCGAGGACGAAGTACGGCGGCTGGTGCGCGACCGCAACATTCGCGTCGTCATTCTGCGGATGAAAAATGCCCGGCATCTCGATGCCACTACTGTGATGGCGCTGGAAGCCCTCCTGAGATTCCTGCGCGCCGGCAACCGCCTGCTGTTGGTCAGCGGTCCCTCGCCTGTCATGATGGGCGTGCTCAATCGCAGCGGTCTGCTGGACGAAATCGGCCGCGATTGCGTGTTCGAGGCGGAGGAAAATCTCACGGCGTCCACGCGCAAGGCGCTCATCCGCGCCAAACAGTTCCTTGGTCAGGAGGCGAAGCCGGAGGTTCGCCTGTTTTACGAACAATCCCGATCCGGGAACTCGCAGACCAAGGCGGGGGTGTGAGGGATTGGAAGTCACGAATCATTCATTACCCATCACCAGTCGCCAGTCACCGATCACACCGTTCTATCGTCCATGAAACAAGCCCTTCTTGAAAAACCCGGTTGCTTCCGCCTGACCGACTCGGCCGAACCGTCGCCGCGCGCGGGTGAGGCGTTGCTGCGCATCCATCGCGTCGGCGTGTGCGGCAGCGACCTGCATGCGTTCCGTGGGCGGCAGCCGTTCTTCGAGTATCCGCGCGTGCCCGGCCACGAACTGGGCGCGGAGATTGTGGAAATCGTGCCGAATGACCGTGGGTTGAAGGTCGGCGATCGCGTGGCCGTGGAACCGTATCTGGCATGCGGCCAATGCCGTGCCTGCCGGCTCGGCCGGCCAAATTGCTGCCGCTCGATGCGCGTGATCGGCGTGCACGTGGACGGCGGCCTCTGCGAACGGTTTGTCGCGCCGCTCGACAAACTCCACCGCGGCGGCTCGCTGAGCTTCGACCAACTCGCGCGGGGGGAGATGCTCGGCATCGGCGCGCACGCCGTGGCGCGGGCGCAGTTGCAGCCCGGCGAATGGGCGGTGGTGGTGGGTGCGGGGCCGATTGGCTTGGCAACCCTTCAGTTCGCGATGGCGGCGGGCGCCCGGGTGATGGTCGTGGACGTCAACAGCGAACGGCTGGCGTTCGCGGGGCGGCTCGGCGTGAAGCACGCGATCAACGCACAGACCGCGGATGTCGTGACCGCTGTTCGCGACCTGGCGGGCGCTGACCTGGCGGATTGCGTGTTCGACGCCACGGGCGCGCCGAAGTCCATGGAGACCAGTTTTGATTTTGTCGGCACGTGCGGGCGCGTCGTGTTCGTCGGGCTGGCGCAGGGCCGCGTGAGCTTCGACGACCCGGCGTTTCACCGGCGCGAGCTGAACGTGCTGGCGTCACGCAACAGCGCCGGCGAATTCCCGCGCATCATCGGCATGATCGAACGCGGCGAGATTGATACGCGGCCATGGATCACGCACCGGCTGGCGCTCGCGGACGTGCCTGAAAAATTCGCGCACCTCCACGATCCCGGCATTGGGTTGCTCAAGGCGATGATCGAGGTGTGAACAAGACGCGACCGCCGGGTGCACCGCCTCATCCTCTGGGCTGACCGGCTCTGTTCCGGGACTATTTCAGTCCCTTCCCCTTCAGGAAATTCAGGCTCATTTTGAGGCTGTCGAAGGGGTTGCGCTTGCACTTGTCCTGCTCCACCAGGTAGCCGATCACGCCGGCGTCCTTGGCGGCCTTGAGGATCGCGTCCCAGTCGAACTTGCCGTACCCCACCTCCGCAAACGTGCCGTCTTCCTTGTCCACGTCCTTGCAGTGGAGCATTGGCGTCCGGTTCTTGAACTTCTGGAGATGCTTGGCCGGGTCGCCGCCGCCCTTCCAGACCCAGTAGAGGTCCGGTTCGGCCTGCAGCGTCGGCGCATTGTCGAACAGCAGGTCGAGCGCGGGCTTGTCATCGAACTTCGTCTCAAACTCGAACGCGTGGTTGTGGTACATCAGTGTAAACCCGCGCTTTTTGAAATCCTGAGCCCACTTTTCGAACTGGGCGGCCAGCTTCAGCCAGTCCTCCTTGTTCTGGCGGCGCTTTGCCGGCAGGAACGGGATGGCGATGTAGCGGCAATCCAGTGTCTCGTGATTGCTCATGACGGGGTCGAGCCCCTTCTCCAGCTCGTCAATGTCCACGTGCGTCGCGAGGATCGTCAGGCCGTTGTCATCGCACGCCTTCCGGATTTCCTCGGCCGTCTGGCCGTAGGCTTTGGAGATCTGCACCCCGCGGTAGCCCATAGCGGAGATCTTCTTGAGCGTGCCGGAAAAATCGGCCTTGAGGGCGTCGCGCACCGTGTAGAGCTGGGCGCCGATCTGGGTCAGGCCCGTGGCGGCGAAGGCGGCGGGCAGCCGGCCCATGGCCAGCGCGCCACCTGCGAAAGCGGCGCTGCGTTGGAGAAATTCACGGCGGGAACAGGCGGAAGAGAAGTTGTTCATGGTCCAGGTCCTTTCGATGATGAAAACATAAGCCACGCCGCCGCGTGTGCCAAGAGGAATGACGAATTTCGCCCTATTGTCCTGTGAAGTAGTCTGAATCTACACGCTTTATCTCATAATTAGCCACGGGTGTAACACCGAGGTTGTGGTCAATGAGAAGCTGCGCCAGTTGTTTGCTGTCAATCAGCACTATCTTGCTTTCAATGCGAGAAGCATACTCGATGGCGTCGCGAGAAAAGTCAGACGTCGTGATGAAGATGCCTTTACGTGCACGCTGCCCCTGAAGTGCACCGGCGAACTTCTGTATCTCGGGCCTGCCAACGGTGTTCTCCCACCGCTTGGCTTGTATGTAGATTATATCCAGTCCTAGCTTATCCTCTTTGATAATACCGTCTATTCCTTCATCACCACTCTTGCCTATGGCACGTCCAGCGTCTTGCCGACTGCCTCCGTAGCCCATTTTGACCAAAAGTTCGACCACTAGACGTTCGAAAAGAGATGGCGGACTCTGTTTAATCTGTGCAAGGAGATCTGCTGCTAAGTCGCTACGCAAATTTTGATAGGCACGCTCCAAAGCCTCTTCAGGCGTGCCTGCAAGTTCTTCTTCTTCAGCGCCCTCGGGGGACGGCGGGCGACGCAGAGCTTTGAATTCCCGAAACTCTTGAAATTGCTCCAAGAATTTTGCGTCTATTTGTTTTGGTTTTTGCTGGAGCACGACATTTCCGCGCTCTGTTATCTGGAAGAATCCTCGCCGTGTGGTGCGCAAAAGCCCGGCTTTCTTCATATATGTGCGCGCCCAGCCGACTCGATTATCAAAGACTTCTTGCTGCCCGCTCGGCAACAGTTCACGACGTTCAGCGTCCGAAAGTTTGAATTCGTTCGCCAGCGACTCTATAGCTTCTCGTAACGAATGCTCGCCACCATCCGCAGCGAATCGGAGAAGCGGTAGCATCGCTGTTTGATAGTCAGGGATGGGCATTCCTATTCCCTCCACCCGTGGTTCTCGCGGACCTGAATCATCGAGGCGAGAATGTTGTTCCAGGTTTCCGGCTTCATCATCACGTCGTTGGGGAACATGCAGCCGTCCCAGCAGAGATGACGGATCTTCTTCGTCACCCTGCCCTTGTCGTCGCGCATCCAGTAGCCGGCGTCGCGCGGGACGTTGAGCTTGCCGTTCGGGTCGGTTGCAAGGCAATGGCGGCCGGTCTTGTCGTGCGTGCCCGAGCCTTTGACGGTTGCGTCGTTCTGCGCGATGTGGAGATCGATCGTCCACGGGCGCAGCGCGGAGGTGAGCTTCTTCATCGCCTTGTGGAACGCCTCCGGCTCCCAGTGGAAATCCTTCGGCACGATCCGATGCTCGGGCGCGTTGGCGCCGAGCACGTAGAGCAGCGTATGGGCCATGTCGGCCTGGAAACCGAGCGCCTTCGGTTGGTTTACGCCTTCCAGCACCTGGAGCATGTATTTCCACGAATGCATGCCGCCCCAGCAAATCTCGCCCTCGGCCGCCAGGCGCTCGCCATGGTCCTTGGCCACTTTCGCGGCCTCCTTGAACGTCTGGACGATCCGCTTCGTGTTGCCCTTCGGGTCCTTGTCCCACTCCGTGACGCCGCAGGCGGAGTCGATGCGGACGACGCCATGCGGGCGGACGCCCAGTTCGCGGAACTTCTTCGCGATGCGGCAGCCCTTCTGCACCTGGCCGACGAACTTCTTGCGGTCCTCGTCGCCGCCCATCGCCGAACCGCCGCCCGTCGGCGGCCAGATCGGGGCGACCACCGACCCGACCACGAGGTTCTTCGCCGTGATCTTGTCCGCGATGCGCTTGAGGTCGTCATCGCTGGAATCGATGTTGATGTGCGGGTCGAACAGGAAGATGTCCACGCCGTCGAACTTCACGCCGTTCACCTCGGCTTTGGCGGTAAGGTCGAGCATGGTGTCGAGGTCGATGCACGGTTCTGCACCGGGGCTGCCTTTGCCAACGAGGCCGGGCCACATGGCGTTGTGGAGTTTCGGGAAGTTGTTGATGGAAGCGTTCATGTTGTTTTCCTTTCGGTCGCTGAAGCTCGTGAGCGGTCAGAGTAGCAAGGCAAACGCGCCGCGCAATGCCAAAGTGGGGGAGGTATTGCTTCGACACGACGGTGGATGGCCTCCGGACGCGATGACACGATCCGGCTCAGACAAAGAGAATGCCGGGGACTCTCGAGTTTGCAGCCGCGCCATGCGGCCGAGGACAAGCTGAAGCTTGAACTCCAACGCTGACGCACCGAAGTAGGTCCACCCGTTGGAGTTCACGCTTCAGAGCCTGTGTGGAAAACGAAAATTGGACCACCCCAAATGCCTTGCCGAGGTGGAAAAACGTTTCCTGCGGCAAATACGGAGGTCGCTTCCTCAGCGCGCCGCCTTTTTCACACAGTCTCTGAAGCCGGGACACCAGCAGGCTTCGTTTCAAAATCAGGACTGCGCCCATTGCAAAGCTCGCCAACCGCCCTTGTTTGCGGTAAGTATGGTCGGGTTTTAGCGCATGGAATTCGAATTAGTCAGCAAATTCAAGCCGCGCGGCGATCAGCCGCAGGCCATCGAGAGGTTGACCCGGTCGCTGGAGGCGGGCAACCGCTACCAGACGCTCCTGGGCGTCACCGGTTCGGGCAAGACCTACACGGTGGCGAACGTCATTGCCTCGCAACGGCGGCCGACGCTGGTGATTTCGCACAACAAGACGCTCGCGGCGCAGTTGTACAGCGAGTTCAAGCAGTTCTTCCCGCGCAACGCGGTGGAATATTTCGTCAGCTATTTCGATTACTACCAGCCCGAGGCGTACATCCCGCAGACGGACACCTACATCGAGAAGGACAGCGCCATCAACGAGTCCATCGAGCGGTTACGGCTCTCGGCCACGAGCGCGTTGATGACGCGGCGGGACGTGGTGGTTGTGGCCAGCGTCTCGTGCATCTACGGCCTCGGTTCGCCCGAGGATTGGATGAGCATGGTGGTGCCGGTGAAGGTCGGCGACCTGCTCCCGCGCGACACGTTCCTGCGGCGGCTGGTGGACATCCAGTATGACCGCAACGACATCGCGCTCCAGCGCGGCAACTTCCGCGTCCGCGGCGACGTGATCGAGTTGATCCCCAGCTACGCCGAGGACGCGCTGCGGTTCGAGTTCTTCGGCGACCAGATCGAGCGCATTACGCGGTTCGACCCGCTCACCGGCCGTCGGCTGGAGGATCTGCCCGGCACGAGCGTGTTCCCGTCGAAACACTGGGTGACACCGGCGGAGAAGATCGAGAAGGCCATTGAGACCATCCAGGTGGAGATGACCGAGCGGATCGAATGGTTCGAGAAGCGCGGCAAGCTGCTGGAGGCGCAGCGGCTCAAGATGCGCACGACGTACGACATCGAGATGATGCAGGAGATGGGCTTCTGCTCCGGCATCGAGAACTACTCGCGCCATCTCAGCGGGCGCGCACCGGGCCAGCGGCCGTTCTGCCTGCTGGACTTTTTCCCGAAGGATTATCTGCTGGTGATTGACGAGAGCCACGTGACCGTGCCGCAGCTCGGTGCGATGTACGAGGGTGACCGCTCGCGCAAGATGACGCTGGTGGAGCACGGTTTCCGCCTGCCGAGCGCGCTCGACAACCGGCCGCTGAACTTCGAGGAGTTCCAGTCCATGGTCGGCCAGGCCATTTTCGTCAGCGCCACGCCTGCGCCGTTCGAGGCGGAGAAAAGCGCGGTCATCGCCGAGCAGATCATCCGCCCGACCGGTCTGCTCGATCCGAAGATCACGATCAAACCGCTGGACGGGATGATCGACGACGTGATCGAGCAAATCCGCCAGCGCACCGAGCGCAAGGAGCGCGTGCTGGTGACGACACTGACCAAGCGCACCGCCGAGGACCTGAGCGATTACCTCAAGGACCTCAACATCAAGGTCACGTATCTGCACGCGGACATTGACACCATCGAGCGCGTTGAAATCCTGCGCGGCCTGCGCACGGGCAAGTTCGATGTGCTGGTGGGCATCAACCTCCTGCGCGAGGGCCTGGATTTGCCGGAGGTGTCGCTGGTCTGCATCCTCGACGCCGACAAGGAAGGCTATCTCCGCAGCGCCACGGCGCTTATCCAGGTGTCCGGCCGCGCTGCCCGCCACATCAACGCCGAGGTCATTCTCTACGCTGACGTGATGACCAAGTCGATCAACAAGCTCATCGAGGTAAGCGATTACCGCCGCGGCAAGCAGGCGGAATACAACCGGATCCACAAGATCACGCCGAAGTCGGTGGTGCGTGCCGTGCAGGAGAGCCTCCAGAGCATCGTGTCGGGCCACGATGTTGAGGCGAGCGTGGTCAAGGAAGCCGGCAAGGATTACGACGTGGTGGAGTTGATGCGCGAGCTGGAGGCGGAGATGCTTGAGGCGGCGAGGAAGCTGGAGTTCGAGCGCGCCGCGCTGTTGCGCGACCAGATCAAGGAATTGAAGCAGGGCACCGGCGAAGGCGAAGCGCCGGAACTGAAGAAGCGCGAGGTGGTCTATACCGCGCCCGCCGCGGAGAAGAAGGCGAAACGTCGGAAGTAGCGCCGGCATCCCTGCCGGCATTTCATCCGCCTGAACAGAATCCGGCCGGCAGGGATGCCGGTGCCACGATCGAGACAACGTCTCGACAAACACAACCGGAATTCCTACACTGCCCGACATGGCAGCGATGGACCCATCTTTCATCCGCGAGTTGCGCGCGATCTGCGGCGACGAGGGCGTTATCACGCAATCCGAGCGGCTGATGGTGTATGAGTGCGACGCGTACACGATGGAAAAACATCCGCCCGATGCCGTGGCGCTGCCGCGCAACACGGACGAAGTCGTGGCGGTGGTCAAGCTGTGCGCCCAATATCGCCTCCCCATCATCCCGCGCGGCACGGGCACCAGCCTCAGCGGCGCGGTGCTGGCGGTGGACGGCGGAGTCATCATCGGCACGACGCGGCTGAACCACATCCTGAACGTGGATTACCGGAACCGCCGGGCGCTGGTGGAGGCGGGCGTGCCGAACCTCTGGATTACCAACGCGGTGAAGAGCCGCGGCCTGATGTTCGCGCCGGACCCGTCGAGCCAGCCGTCCTGTACCATCGCCGGGAACATCGCCTTCAACGCCGGCGGCCCGCACACGCTCAAGCACGGCGCGACGGCGAACCATGTGCTCGGTTTTGAGATGGTGCTGCCGGACGGCGAGGTGGTCTGGCTTGGCGTGACGCCCGACGGCGGCGAGGACGTGGAGGGCTACGATTTGCGCGGGGCGGTGATCGGGTCGGAGGGGATGTTCGGTGTCATCACGCGCGTGCTGGTGAAGTTGATAAAGGC
>CAZAAF010000127.1:0-3054 GCA_964482575.1 uncultured Verrucomicrobiota bacterium
GGCGGCATGGGCGTTGCCGAAGGTCACTGGGCCGGGGCCCTCGAGCAATTCCCAGGAGATCGCCAGGTGCTTGTCGGTGGGCAGACCATCGTCTTTGACACGGCCGGCGAGGGTCACACGCCGCCGGGCGGTGCGGATGTCGGAACCGGCGTCAACCACCGGCGGGCGGTTGTAGGGCATCGCCCGGTCAATCTCAGCCACGGTCTTATAGGCGGTGTTATTGTCCAGCGTCCATGAGGTCAGTTGTGGGGCTTCGTTGGTGAAGAATCCAATGCCGGGGAGCAGGACGTAGCCGTTGCCCAGGACGATGCCGCTGCTGCAACAGATGGAAGGATCATGGGCGCCGCCCCAGACGTAGATCTCCGACGGTCCCAGTTTTTTGGCCACGTTGTTCTGGATGAACCGCGACTTGCGGATCTCGATGTTGGTAGTTTGCGGGGAACGCAGACCGAGGACCTCGATGCCCGCGCCGGCGTTGTTTTGGAAGGTGCAGTGATCAATGAGACAGCCGTTGCCGCTGTTCTCGAAGTCAATGCCCCCTTCGTCGGCGCTGCCCGAATCGGGCTGGTTGAGGAAGTAACAGTTGCGAATGATCAGGCCCTGGGGATCGCCGAGCATGATGCCCATCGTGCCGGCGCTGGCGTGCCAGCCCGAGGCGTCGAAAACGCTGTCGCGGAGCACGGCCCGGTGCACGTTGACCAGGAACGGATGGGGCGAGGTGTTGTGGGCGTAATTGTCGTGGCAGAAGACGCGCTCCACCAGCACGTCGTTGCCATGGACGAAGTAGCCCGACGAGCACTGGAACATCTCGCAGTCGCGTAGCACCAGGTCGCGGGCCGGGGTGCCGGCGATGGCGATGCCTTCCGAGTGGCTCATGTTATCGCCCGTGGCCCCGCGGCGGTCGAGCCATTCGGGAATGCCGTGGGCATTGAAACGGTACAGACCCTCGATGTGATGGGCGATGCAGTCCTCGATGACCAGACCGCCGTGGCCGCTCTGCGAATAGTTGACGATCAGGCCCTTGCCGGCGTAACACACGACCAGGCCGCGAATGCGGAGGAAGTCGGGATCGTGAACCAGGGCGCAACGGTCGTCGATGTCCCCGTTGCGGCGGATGATCGGGCGGGCGCCGGTGCCATAGGCGCCGATTTCCGCCCAGTTGTCGGCCGTGCCGCGCGCGGCCACGTCGAGTTCCTGATTGAAGATACTGCCGCGACGGAGCAGCAGCCGCTCGCCCGGTCCGAGGACCCGGCCCTTGACGTTGGTGAAGTCCTTCCAGGCCGTCTTGGGCGACGTGCCGATGCGGGCGTTGTCGCCGGCGAGGCTGTCGATGTAGTAGGTCGTGGCCTTCGACTCGCCGACAGGAGTGGACGACAAATGCTGCGAGGCCGAGGGAGGAAGACCGTCTTCACTCGGGAAAAAAACCAGTTGATGCCGGGCTGTGTACGGGGGAATACCGGCGGCTGTGACCTGAATCTCGGCTGTCCCAATCGCCGGTGCATCGGTTTGGACGCCCCACTCGATGGTCTTCTCAGACCCCATGGGCATGCAGCCCAACTCGTGGACCGCGGGGCCCATCAAATGGACGCCAGCAGGCGGCTTGAGCTTGACGATGACCGGCTGGCTGTCCATGCCGATGTTGTGGATCGTCGTCGTCATTTTTTCCGGGCGACCCGCCAGCAAAATCGCATGTTCCTGCCGGGCGTCGCGGACGCGGAACGTCGGCAGCCGTGGATTCTCAATCTTCAGATTGTCGATCCGTCCGCCCAGGCCGCCGATGACCAAGGGGTTGTTCGTGCCCTTGGCCAGACCCGAGCGGAGGGTATGGCTGCGCTGGCCGTTGACGTCCAGCGTCAGGACCGAGCCGTCCCACCGGGCCGTCAGGCGATACCAATGGCCCGCTTCGATCCGCACGTCCGACGTGACACGCGGTTCCCAACTGCCGAGATGGACAAAAAAGGCAAAACAGCCGCCTTCCTTGGCTGAGTTGAGACGGAGCTGATACTCGCCGTCCTTGATGGCCAGACGTCGCCCTTCGGCCGGCACCTTGTCAAAATAGACGGAGCAGTCGAGCCGGAATCCGGGGGCCAGTTGCAACTGCGCAGGGCCTGACCGCCGGGAACGGCGGCGAACTCGATCTCCTTGCCCGCAAGATCGTGCCCATGGCCGGACGAGTCACGGAGATCGCCCTCGAAAAGCCATTGGGCGACACCAGCTGCCGGGGCGGCAGGGTTCTCAATCCGGAGTTCGTCCAGCACGCCCTCGAAGGGTCCCAGTTCCAGCGGTTCGCCCGAAGGTTGCGGTACGCCTGTGCGGTGGACACTGGTCCGCTGGCCGTCAACGTCGAGGTAGATATCCTTGCCGTCCCAACCCGCGGCGACGTGATACCACACGCCCACTTTGACCGGTTGCGCCGAGCGGACCCGTGGTTCCCAGCCGTTGATGTCCAGAAAGAAGGCAAAATGCCCGCCTTCTGACGGCGGATCAACGCGAAGTTGATAGGCTTGCGGCTTGATCAACAGCGTCTTCCAGCTCGGGCCGAGCGCATCGAGTTTCACCCAGCACTCGATTCGCAGTCCGGGGGCCGGTCGAAGTTCGGGACTGTCGGGCACCACGACCGGCTTGGAGCCGCAACGGAGTCCCTGACCGGTGTGTCCCGATTCGAACGAGGCGTCCTTCGCAAACGCATCGTTGCCACGGCCGGAACGGTCGGCCAGAGTGCCGTCAAAGTTCCAGATGCCGACGGCCGGACGCTCCAGGGCGGAGGCCGGCATTGCGCGACCGGACAGGACGATGGCGAGGACAATTACGACGAGCGTGGGAAGTTTCATCGGAGGGTCATTTCAAAGGGATTGTCATCGGACCGTGAGCCGGGGACCGATGGGGTGACGAGCTGTGACGGTTGCAAGGGTTACGGCATGGTGGATGACTCCGGCGGCGGGCTATTCCGCCGGCTTCAGTTCGACGTCCACATTGACCGCTTCGCATGCTTCGGTGAGTTTCTCCCGCAGTTGGTCCTCGGCCAGTTGCGCGGGCGATTCAATCCGCATTTCC
>CAZAAF010000127.1:3064-10006 GCA_964482575.1 uncultured Verrucomicrobiota bacterium
ATGAACTGCGGGTCGCCCGTATGCGGCGCGGGCACAGTGGCACTCTCCAGCGTTTCGATGTTCACACCGAGCGAGGCGAGCGTATGTGCAACCTGGTGGACGATGCCTTCGTGATCCAGCCCGACGGCATGGACCGTGTACCGGTGCACACCCTCGGGACCGCGAGCACCGGGCGCCCGGGTCAGTTTGGCAGTGGTGGTCAGACCGGTCTTCTCGCCCCAGGCCGGCGCGTCGTTCCGGAGCTTGGCGATGTGGTTCGCTTCGCCGGCTGCCAGGACGATGATGGCAAATTCGCCGCCCAGGATGGCCATGCGGCTGTCCTCGAGATTGCAGCCGTGATCCAGGATGAGTTTGGAAATCGCGTCCACGATGCCCGGCCGGTCCGGCCCGACGGCTGAAAGCACGAGATGTTGGCGCATAGGTTCCTTGTTGTTGAATAAACTCGTATTGTCTGCCCGCCAGCTTAACGCACCCTTCGCCGCGTGCAAGCCTGACGTGCAGGAAGGGGCTGCTCAAAATTGGTGCAACGTTGCCCGTGGCCGTCGTCGTCCGGCAGTGATGTTGTCGTTTGCGGCCGTCCAGGGGCCCATCCGCCTGCCTGTCCCGGGGTGTCCGGCAAAAAAACGACCGGGGGCGTATTTTCCCTATTGATTTTGAATATTCTGTATCGAAAATATGACTTGACGCCATCGGCCGCCGGTTCTACATGAGAAGGACGTTGAACGAGGAGCCAGGCGTCGCTGCACTACTTCAGTGAACGTCCTGACAAAACGAGCGCGGCGTTTCGGCGCTGCGCGGGCAGGATGCGGAGGATGGATTATGAACCATCGTGGTCTGCGGTCTCTGTGGTCGGTGGTGCTGATGGCAAGCGTGGCTTCGCTTCCGGGCATCGCGGCGGAATCCCCAACACCCACGGTTTACATTCCCGGTGCCGGCGAACCGGCCTGCCGCATCGCGGGCGAAATCTTCTGCGACCTCTGGCACCAGGTCACGGGTGCCCGGCCCGCCTCGGTGGTTTGCGCCAGTCCGGACGACGGGAAGCAGCCGCCGGGCGATCTGGTGCTCATCGGCTCCGACGCGGTGAACTCCGTCGTGCATCGCCTGGTCCTGCAGGGGAGTCTCGAGAGTCCCGGCATCCGCTACGGCACGGATGATTACCGCATCCTTTCGCTGCCGGACCACGGGCGCACGATCCTGATCCTGGCAGGCGGCACGGGGCGTTCGACGATCTACGCGGTTTACGATTTCTTCCGCCGGAAGGCCGGCGCGGAATATTTCTGGGACGGCGACGTGATCCCGAAGCGCGCGACCCTCGAGCTGACCGGCTGTGATTGCACCGAACAACCGCGTTTCGAGTACCGGGGGCTGCGTTACTTCGCCCACCGCGGGCCGCACCGGTTCCAGGCGGAAATGTGGGACTTCGAGGACTGGAAGCGCGAGCTGGACTGGATGCTCAAGAAACGGCTCAACTTCTTCATGATGCGCACGGGGATTGACGACCTTTTCCAGCGCGCATTCGGCCTGCCGTATCCGCCCACCGACGGCATGGACCCCGATGCCGAACCGCGTTCCTACGACGACCGCACCTCCTTCTGGCCGCTCAAGTATCGCGGCGAGTTGCGCCAGCGCGTGCTCGCCTACGCCCGCGCGCGCGGCCTGATTCATCCGGAGGATACCGGCACCATCACCCACTGGTATTCGCACACGCCGGGTTCGTTTTATCAAAAGTACCCCGATTTCCCCGTCACGCGCGACCAGAAGAGCGGTTACACACGCGCCTCCGCCGCCGTCTGGGATGTCGAGCACGAGCGAACGTGGGACGCCTACTGGAAACTGACCGAGACGCACATCCAGCAGTTTGGCGAACCCCGGATGTTCCACACCATCGGCCTGGCCGAGCGGAGATTCGGCGGCAGCGAACGTGAGGACCTGCAACGGAAACTGCACGCGTATCACAAAATCCAGGAGGTCCTGCGCCGTCATTATCCGGATGCTCCGTTGTTGATTGCCGGCTGGGACCTCATGGGGTGGTGGACGAATGACAATGTGAAGCGACTGCTGGGCGAACTCGACCCGCAGCGCACGATCCTGTTCGACTACACCGCCGATCTGCTGGGCCGGAAAACGTATCGCGACTGGGACAACTACAAGAAGTTCCCGTGGATCTTCGGCGTGTTCCATGCGTTTGCCGCCGACAGCGAGATGCGCGAGGATTACGACATCCTGAAGGAACGCATCGGCGAGGCCGCGGAAGACCCGCGGTGTCTCGGCCTGGTGCTCTGGCCGGAAATCTCGCACAGCAACACGCTGCTGCTGGAATACCTGGCCGCCAACGGCTGGCACCCGGATCAACTGGATGCAAACGCGTTTGTGGGCCGCTTCTGCACCAGCCGCTATCCGGCCGATCTCGCCGCGCGCATGGAAAAAGTCTGGCGTCCGCTCCTGCCCATCGCGGCCACGCATCACTGGACCTTCAACGATGCCAAGCACAAGGAGATTCATCCGTCCGTGCAGTTTGATTCGCAGTTCCGCATGTTGACCTACGCCACCTATGCGAATCTCAGCGAGGAACGCGCACGCGCCTACGATGTGGAATTCCAGCGACTCGCGGCGGCACTGGGCCAGGCGCCCGCGTTGCTGGAACAGCTCGTGCCCCTCGCGAGCGCCGGTTATGCGAACGAACTCTGGCGCCGCGACGCCATCGACATTACGCGGACGGTCCTCAACCGTGCGTTGAAGGCGTCGTTGATGCGCGGCTGTGTGGCGATGGAAGCATGGCGGACGGGCCGCGGCGATGAAGCCACGATCCATGACATGGAAAAAATCAGCAAAGGTTTGCTGGAGCAGCTTGGGGATTTGCTGGCCCTCAGCGATGATTTCTCGCTGGATGCCGCGGTGAAGCAGCTTGGACGCGCCGGCACACTCGGCGGCGTCAACCCTCAACTCAATCCTCACACCGAACTGACGCTGAAGGGCAACTCGGAGAACACCTATTGCCGCGCCCATCAATACGAGCTGGTTCGTTACGTGTATCCGGCGGAACTGGATGAATACTGGAAGTGGGTCAACAGCCGGCTCCAATCCGGCAGGAAGGACGTCTGGAAGCGGCCGGCGTCGTTTGGCCCCGCCGAAAAAGCCATTCAAGAACGTTTCTACGCCACGCCCCTCGTGGAGATGGCTCCCAAACGGACGCGTTCGGCCGAAAGTCTGGTCCAGACTGTCGAACGGACGCGCACACTGGTCACCGCCCTGCTGACATCGAAGCCGTGAAAACACCCAATCAACCTGATGCAGCGTCGCGTCGCGGTTCAGTGTTCTGCGCGCAGATGCATTGGTTCGCGAGGTTCTCATGTCTCTTGTTGTTTCTGACAGCCCTGTGTTTGTCGGCGGGTTCTGCCGATGGCCCGACGGGCACGACATTCGAGATTTCGGTGGACCAGACGATGTGGAACCAGTGGGGCTTCCAGTATCCTGTGACGTATGTTTTCGACATCTCGGGTTTGTCTCTTGGCGCAAAAGTCCGCCGCCGGGACAATCCATCCTCCACGTGGAAACCTGTGCCCTCCAAAGCCTCCGCCGACTTTTTCAACGGCGTTGAGTGCGTGCGATTCGATTACAGCCGGGGGCGCGCTTTCGTATCGGTGGGGTTTGGCGCGAGCCACACCCTTGAGCTGCAGTTTGCGAACGTGACCTCGGCGCGGTTTGTTGGAGTGGCCAGATACTATGACGACCGCAAGGCGGCCTACACGCTGTCGGTTGACAACTGGGGTCGCAGGGCGACGGCCAATCCCGGCGCGGCGTGGAATGCGGCAGACGACGATTCGTGTGACAACTATCAGGCGGCCTTGCGAGTCTGCCTCGGTTTTCACTTGCCCGTGTCGATGGCCATCAACACGCATATGGCCGGCAGCAACGCGATGTGGACTGTGATGCAACAGGAATTGGACCGGAAGGATTTTAGTTGGGAGCCAGCCGTTCACGCACAAACGCACCCGGGCAATGCGAAAGCCTACAGCGTTCAGGGTTGCAAGGCGGAGATTCTCGGCTGCCGCGACGAAATCCTGCAACACCTTCACCACATTTCCTGCGGCGAACATGTTTTTGAGCACATCCTCACTTCCGGATACAACGACGAGGCCATCCTCAACACGGATGTCGGAGAGTTTCTGTTTGTGCGCGGCTACAACGGTCGCGACAACCCTGCGAGCACCGATTACACAGCGTGGGACGCCGCGCACAAGTTTTACGGCGTTGGCGGGCTGAGCACAAAAGATTACGATCGCGTCTTCGCAAGACGCACCCCGAAGGGGCGGTTTTTTGCGTCGGACGTTGCAGAATTGAACACGGCGTTCGACCGCGTGCATGCAGCCGGTGGCATCTGCTACGCCATGTGGCACCCCGACCGCTATCTCAACAGTGTTCTCCACGACCCGCGCCCCGGAAAGGACGGTGTTCAAGGCTCGACCCTGGTGCAGCATCTGGGCCACGTCGCGAACCGCAAAGACATATGGTATGTGGCCAATGGCTGGCTCTACAATTATCGCTATGTCGCCGAACACGCCTCGATTGTCAGCCTGCAACCGTAAAATGAACCGACCATGAAAAACACAACTTCCACATCGACTTCGCGCCGTGAGTTCCTGAAAACCTCTGCCACCTTCCTGTCTTTGGCCGCGCTCCACCGGGCCGCCTCGGCGGCCGAGCCGGTCGAGAAGGGAATCCTGCCGCGCAGCCTCCATCCATATCCGAACAAGATTGTGTGGGGGCGCGACACCTTGAATCTCTCCAAACGCGTCGCGCTGGTGACCGGCCGCGAAAGCGACGCGGGCTTCATTGACATGATAAAGGACACGTGGAAGCGGTTCACCTTCGGCGCGGTGGAACTGGAGGTGACTCGCGATGCGGCGTTCAAGGCGGGCGAGTTTGTCCTGGGAGGCGCCAAACCGCCGTCGCGGGAACCGGACGCGTCCTATGCATTGACTGTCCAGGCGTCGGGAGTGGCGGTCAGCGCGGCCGATGCGGCGGGAATGCGCGGCGCGTGGTTCACGCTGCTGCAACTGTTGCAGGCCGGCGAATCGAACGGCGGGAGTCTCACCTTCGCGCTGCCGCACGTGGAGATTCAGGACTGGCCGGCGTTGAAATTCCGTGGGCTCCATCTCTGCATCTTTCACGAGACGCCGCCGGTGATGATCGAGAAGGCCATACGGCTTGCGGCTTTCCTGAAGTTCACCCACGTGGTGCTGGAATTCTGGGGCATGTTGCGGTTGGAAGCCCTGAAGGAGTTGTCGTGGCCCGAGGCGTGGTCGAAGGCGCAGGCCGGCAAGCTCGTGGCCATCGCGCACAGCATGGGGCTGGAGGTCATCCCGATGTTCAACTGCTGGGGCCACGCCACGGCCTGCCGCATCAAGCACGGCCGCCACGTGGTGCTCGACCAGAATCCGCGGCTCGCGCCGTTGTTTGAACCGGACGGCTGGACGTGGTGCCTGACGAATCCGCACTCGCAGGAGTTGTTGCGGCGCGTGTGCGACGAACTGATCGAATTTGCCGGGCCGGGGACATATTTTCACATCGGCTGTGACGAGGCGTATTCGCATGCGACGTGCGACCGTTGCCGGCAGACCGACCGCGTACAGCTTTTCGCCGGCCACGTCAACAGGCTGGCCGCGTATTTGGAAAAGAAGGGCCGGCGGGCCATCATGTGGGGCGATGCCTTGTTGGAGAGCGGTAAATGGCCGCCGGGCTTCTGCGCCAACGGCACGCCCACTTTGCCCACGCATCTGGCGCTGGACCGCCTCTCGCACCGGGTGATCATCGCCGACTGGCATTACGACGTGACCAAGGGCACGGTGCCGACCCTGGCGCATTTCCACGAACGGGGGTTCGAAACGATGGCGTGTCCCTGGAACTCGCTGGGCAACATCCGCACGCTGGCGAAGGGTGCGGTTGCCAACCACAGCACCGGCCTGCTCATGACGACGTGGCATCATCTGGCCCAGAGCATTCCGACGCTGCCCTACGTCGCCGCCTGCGTGTGGTCACAGGACCAGGCAGCACTCGGACTCCGGCAGATGGAATGGTCGCTGGCGCGCGCCACCACGGCTTCCCTCCTGCGCAAGCTGGTGCCGGCGGACGGCAGATTTGAGCGGGCTGGATGGAATCCGTTTGAGTTGCCGGCAGAGGTGGATTGAGAAGACTTCCGGGAAGGGGCCGGCCCGGCGGAACGTGGATCACGTGGCGATCCATCAACAACCTTTCGCATTGCGGAGGGTATTCTTCGATATTACCGTCTTGGGGCAAGACAGTTACCCATGTTGCATGAATCGACGAACCTTCATCCACACCACACTCACCACCGCGTTGGCGCATTCCTTGCGTGCCGCGGACAAACGCCCGCCGCGCATTTTGCTGCGCTCCTCGTGGCAGACGGTCAACATCGGCGATATCGGCCACACGCCGGGGGTGCTGGCGCTGCTGGAAAAATACCTGCCTGAAGCCGAAGTCCGGCTCTGGCCGAGCCACGTGGACAACGGCGTGGCCGAGATGTTGCACCAGCGGTTTCCCAAAGTGCCGATCCTGAACGGTCCCGCGGACATCCGGGCGGCCCTGGCCGAGTGCGACTTCCTGTTGCATGGCTCGGGCCCGGGATTCGTGGCGGCGAAAGACGTCGCGAAGTGGCGGAAGGAAACCGGCAAACCCTACGGCATCTATGGCATCACCTTCGCCGCAACAGGGACGGACGTTCTCAACTTGCTCGGAGACGCCCGCTTCGCGCTTTTCCGCGACAGCGTGTCGCTGGGATTCGCGAAGGAGCATGGCGTGAAGTGCCCGGTGATGGAGTTTGTCCCGGACGGGGCGTTTGCGGTGGATTTGCGCAATGACGCTGCAGCCACGGCATTCCTGAAAGCCCACGATCTGGTCGCGGACCGGTTCCTTTGCTGCCTC
>CAZAAF010000128.1:0-9996 GCA_964482575.1 uncultured Verrucomicrobiota bacterium
TTCATTTACGAAAGTGCGCCGGTGCGCGTCTCGATGAGGGTCGAGGCGTGGCAGCTCGGTAACGGCGCACTTTCGTAAATGAACTCGCTGCAAGCCACGCCCGGTTCCGCGGCCGGCGCTCCAGGCTGGAGGACGGCGACGGAACAAGCCACAAGGCTGGCGTTCAACCAACGGCGATGGAGGAGGCGCATGGATTTCATGGGAGTGGATGGGACGATGACGATTCAGACGACCGGGAGTTTGGACATTCGAGGCGACATGCGGGCTTGGGTTTCCGGGTTACGGGTTCTTCAGGGGGAGCTTGCACTCGTCGAGAATCTGCTGCACCCGCGCGCGCTCGGGCTCGCGGAAACGGTGGAACGGTTCGGCCATGAAATCGTCGCAGACGCCGAGCAACGAGAGGGCGCACTTGATGCCCTTGATGATGGCCGAGGGATGTCGACCGATCCGGTAGAGGTTGTCGCTGATGCGCATGACCTGCGCGTGCAGCTCGTGCACGCGCGCCGTCTCACCGGCCTGCGCCGCGCGGAACAGCTCGACGTAGAGCCGCGGATGGAAATTGGCGCCGCCGTTCACGCCGCCGTGGCCGCCCGCAAAGACGGCGTCGGCCAGCATTTCCTCGGGACCGATGAGCAGCGTCCAGTCCGGCCGCTGTTGCAGCAGCCCCACCGCGCGATGGAAGTAGATCATGTTCCCGGAACTGTCCTTGAGGCCGACGATGCGCGGGTTGTCCATCGCCCGGCGGACGGTGTCCAGCTCGAACTGCACCTTGGTCAATGCAGGCATGTTGTAGAGGAACAACGGCAGCGGTAGTTCTGGCACGAGATGATCGAGGTATTCCTGCAACTCCGGCTGTCCCTCGGGCAGGTAGTACGGCGGCGCGATCACCACCGCGTCCGCGCCCGCATCCGCCGACCATCGGGCGACGTTTACAGACTCGACAAACGCGGTGTCGGTGATGCCCACCAGTACCGGCACGCGGCCGCGCACCTGGCGGCAGGTGCGCTCGATGAGTTCCCGGCGCAACCGGTAGCCGAGGCTCGGCCCCTCGCCGGTGGTGCCGAGGAGGAATAGGCCGCTTACGCCGCCGGCCAGGATATGCTCAATGAGCCGTTCCAGGCCCGGCACGTCGAGTTCGTCGCGGCCGCGTAGCGGCGTGATCATGGGCGGCACAATGCCGCGGAGGGGCTGGGCAAAAGGCGATGGTTTCATGGGGTCAGTAAACGAGCGAGCGGAAGTTCTTCACGCGATGAAACGTGATCAGGTTTCCATTGTGGGCGTCCTGGGCGTGGGCGTCCCCGCTGCGTGAGAGCACACAGAGGTCGTCCCCGTCCACGATCAGGCTGGCGTAGTGGCGCGATTCCCTGGGCGATCCGCCCACGGCCACCATGCCGGCAAAACACCAGTCGATCATGTTCTTCGAGAAATGCAGTTGCAGCCGGTGGCGCTCGTTGTTCGGCAGGTTGAAACGGTCGGCCGGCAGCCGTTCCGCCCGCGTCATCGAATCCGTCGCCTGGGAACTTAGCAACCAGAAGAGCTTCGTCGGCTCGTCATAAAGGACGTGGAATCGCATCTGCCCGCCGGGACACGGCACAAACAGCATCTTCTTGCCGGAGGGCACGCTCTCGAGCGAGGTCGTCATCGAACCGTCGTCGTTCTCCACCACCTTGGCGATGGCGGCGTAGCCCGTCCCGCCGGTGTGGGCGCGCGCCCAGAGATGAAACGTCTCCCCCTTCGGGTCGAACCAGAAGTGGTCCGGGTCCTTGAACTGCACCACGTTGGTTTCCAGCCAGCCGATCGGCGCGCTGTTCCGATGTGGCGCGGGCAGCGACCCTTTCGGATAGGCCGCCGGGAAAAAAGGCACGCCGAAGAAATCAATCGCGGGGTCCTTCTCGACATTCGGGATCGTGTTCCGGAACGACAACTCGGAGGCAAACGTCCAGCTTTCCCGCCGCGTCAGGTCATCCCCGACTTTCGCACGCATCAGGATGGGCGCCAGTTCGCCGACCGCCCAGCTCTTGATGAGCCCGGTCACGCGCCGCTCCATGACAAGATAGACGCACCCGTGCGCGTAATGGACATTACAGGCGGATTGATGCCAGCTCTGGCCGTCGGTCAGTTTCGCGGGCGCCGACCATGTGACGCCACCGTCATCGGAGCGGATCACCCTGAGATCGCCCGCGTGACCGAGCACGTAAAGCGATGCGCCCGCCACGAACGGCCGCGCGTGGATGAACGGGAAATCCGTGCGATGCGTCCAGGTCCTGCCGTGGTCGTCGGACGTGAACACCCTGCCCCTCGGTTCATCCTTTTTCACTCCCGATCCACCGCGATCCATCGTGGCCACCAACCGCCCGTTGTCGAGCCGGGCGAGTCCGGGCGTGTAACAGTAGACATGCCCCGGGTCGGGCGACTCATAAACCGCGACATAATCCTGCGCCAGTGGCCGGACCGCCTGCGACAACGCGGGCGTGGTTTCAACCAACAGCACCGTGAGACCGGCCAGTGCGAGGGTCTGAAGGGAATCGTTCATTTGGAATTCACCACGAATATCTGATTGGCAGGAGCATCCGGCGACGGCACGCGGCGGACGAAGGCGATGCGGGTGCCGTCGGGTGAGAAGACACACGATTCCGGCCGCGGCGCACGGGCGTCATCGCCACGCGGCGTCAATCGCGTGGTGGCGCCAGTGCCCGCGTCGGTGACGCACACGCTGTGATCCATGACATGCGCAATCCGCCGGCCATCGGGACTCCACGTAAACGTGGACGCCACCGGCCACGGGTTGTGCGTGAGCTGCGTGGGCGAACCGCCGTCGGGCGGGATGGTCCAGATCTGTGCGACGCCCGCATCATCCTTCATCAGGAAGGCGATGCGCAAACCGTCGGGCGAACTCCGCAGCCAATGACGCGGGCCCTGGATGCCGGGATACTTGCGGTCGGCGGTGAAGGTCAGCCGCCGCTGGGTCACACCGCGGGGCGGAAACGGCATCTGCGTCTCCGTGCCGGCGAAAGGACCATCGCCCGGCTGGGTAAGGTCCTCGGGGAGGTTGACGATGAAGACCTCGGAGATCGTCGCGCCCTGTCCGGTCACCACGTGGCCCTGGAAGGCCAGCGCGCGACGCCCCACCCAACCTTCCTCAAACGCCTTTTTGATGTCGTCCGAACCGGGCCGCGGCGCGGCCGTCGTGCGCGTGACCAGGACGGTACAATAGCTGCCATCGTGATTCCGCAAATGGGATTTCGGCACAATCACCGGGCGATCCGGCATGCTCACGCCGATGTTCCGCTGGTTGAGGCCATGCGCCGCCAGCACGTGATCCTCGTAGGTGAAACTGACCAGCTCACCCGCCGGGTCCCAGACATGAACGTGCGAACCGCCGCGCAACGCCCCCGGCGTGAACGGCGGCACAATGTCGCGCCCATCCATGTTCACGGCCACGCCAGGCTTCTCCGTGTCCACAAGGACACCCTGCCGATGATACGCATTGTAGGACCAGTCCGGCGTCGGGTTTTCGGGGCCGAGGATGAACACCACACGCGACTGGCGCGGATGAAACGTCGCCACGCCGCAGCACGCCCCATAGTGCGACTCATAGAGCACGCGCACCTCGCCGGAGCGGACGTTCACCATCTCAATGTGGCGTCCGTCGAACGTGTCGCCCGCGGCGTCGCTGCGCGTGTCATAGACAATCCATTGGCCGTCCGGCGACCAGACGCCGGTGTTGGTCAGGATGCGCCCGCCGGAGCCGCGAGTGACCTGGGTTTCGTTGGGCGTCTGGGAATGCATCGCCGTCGCTGCGAGCAGGAACGCAACACTGAGAACGGCCCCCTTCATGGCTGCATCAACACCAGGGTTCCCGTCCAGCCCAGTTGCGGCACGGCAACCTCCTGGCCGCTCTTCAACGACCGGGTGAAGAGAGTCATCCTGGTCTTGCCCTTGTCCGAGTAATGGAACACCGCATCGGTCTTCTCCCAGCCTTTCATCTCCTTCTGGCCCAGCGCCAGCGAGGTGATGACGCGCAACGTCACATCCCGTTTGGCCCGGACGGTGATGACCGCCAGGTCGCCGCCGCCGACGCGGGTATAAGTGCCGCCGCGGACATTCTGCGGCACGTCCCGCCAGACGTAATCGCGATTGGTGAACGCCTCCACGCCTTCGTCGAATTTGGCGATCTCGAAGCCCGTGCCGTCCAGAACAAGGTCCGCGGTCTCGTGATGGACCGGGGGCAGCACGGTGAACGGAACGGAATCATCCATCGTGAGCCGGCGGAAATTCGCCACGCGATGGAACGTGAGGAAGTTCGCATCGTGGAAATTGTGCGCGCCGCCCCTGCCGTCATCGTAGGCGGTGCGGCAGGCGGCGATGATGTCGTCGCCATCGAACAACCAGTCCACATATTGGAAGCCGTGCCGTCTCACCTCCGGGTGATAGAGCAGGATGCAGCGCACGGTCCAGTTCACCAGGTCCGGCGAACAGGTCAGCGCCAGCGTGTTGCGGATGCCGCCGGGATTGAGGGCGCGATGGCGCTCGGGAATGAAATTGGCCAGCGACCAGTACAGTTTGGTCTGCGGGTCGAACCGGATGCAGAACTTCGTCGCGCCGCCGGGAAAGTTGACAAAACCGGTGGCCGGGTCGAACGACATCTGTTTGCCATCGGCGTTGACATGGACGATGGCGGCCTTTTGTTCGAACGACTTGGTCTGGACGCGCAGGATGTCCACCAGTTCGCCGGAGGGCGCGACCACGGCATTGCCCTCAAGCCACGCCCCCATGTCGCCGCCGTTCCAGGCACGGTCGCTCGGCAACGGCTCGGCCAGCGTCCAGTTCGCCGCCTGGAGCAGGTCGGCCTCCACCGGGGCGGACAGCATGCCGGCGCGGTAGTTGATGCCCCACGCCACCGGCGGGTGACGCCACTCGAACGCCCGCCAGAGCCGGCCCGCGTGCTCGAGCACCGGCATCGGCGCGCAATGGTATTCGCCGTTGTCGCGCACCACGCCGTTGCTGGCGGTCGTGGGCGTCGTCCACGTCGAGCCGCCATCGGTCGAGCGGCGGATGAGGATGTTGCCGTGATGCTTGTGCGGGCCGAGCAAATACAACGCGCCCCGGTGGACAAACAGGCTGGACCAGAACGCGCCGTCAATCTCCGAGACCTTCTTCCAGGTCTTGCCCCGGTCCACGGAACGGAAGACGGCCGTGAGGGCGCTCTCATGCTCCTTCGACTTCGGTCCAAAATGGTCGTGCGACGCGACGTAATCGCCGTTGGGCAGGACGGCGAGGCTCGGCGAACCGATGTACACGCCGGTGGACGCCGGGATGTAATCAATGACGACGCCGGGAACCTTGGGCGACGGCGGTTCCGCCGTGCAAACCAACGCCGGGCCGAGAATCCCGGCCATCAGAAACATTTTGAGGGTGTGAGAGGTCATGGTTGTTTCCTTCGTTTGGGGCGATCCAACACCGATTCGATGCGGCGCAGTTCCGCCCGGACATCCTCCGGCAACGCCAGCGCGTTCAGGTCATCGCCGGGCCGCTGCCGGTCCAGATTCTCCAGTGTATGCGCCAGGCTGGCGCGAATGTGTTCCGCCGCCGCGTCCCGCGCCGCCTTCGCGTCGCCGTGCTGGATCGCCGCGAGGATCTGCGCGTGGAAGCGGCAGGCCTCCGCGACAATCTGCCGCTCGTGGATCAGCCGCTGGGTGCCGAAAAGCTGCGTCATCACGTGGGAATCGCGGACAATGCGCGCGATGCGGGAGTTGCCCGCCGCGTGGATGAGCACCGTGTGGAACGCCATGTCCGTGGCCAGGAAATCGCGCAGCGTCTGGCCCTCCAGCCGCTCGATGTTCGCTCGTACCATCCCGGTCTTGAACTCCACGATCCGCGCGCACAGTTTGTCCAGCCGCGCCACGTCCGCCGGGGCGATCCGCCCGACCGCCAGCGCCACCGCGTACGGCTCCAGCGCCTCGCGCAGTTCGTACAGTTCGATGATCTCCGCGCGACCGATGCGCCGGACGATGGTGCCGTAGCGCGGGACCTGCTCCACCAGCCCGACGGCCGCCAGTTCGCGCAGCGCCTCGCCGACCGGGGTGCGGCTGATGCCCAGGTCGCGGGCGAGCGCGGATTCGGAAAGGACGAAGCCGGGCTGGAAGTCGCCGCACAGGATCCGGGCGCGGATGTGCTCCGCCGCCTTTTGAATGTGGCTGCCGCGTATGGTGACCATAAGCCAATGTCCGATCGATCGCTTCCAGGCATCCTACTGGAATTCCAGAAGAATTCCAGAAACCACCGCACGCGTCAAGCGTTCTTTTCTACTTAGGGAAAAACCGGGGCGGCGCGCCCTACTTCAGCGTGGGGCCGACGGCCGCCACGAACCGCTCCAAGAAATCGGCCAGGTCGTCGCCGGCCTTCCAGGCGTGCTTGGCCAGCTTGAACAGGCTGATCATGGTGGGCGGGTGCGAGACAATCGCCTTCGCGATCTTGCCCGGGCGCACCTCGCCGTTGTCGAAGAAGGTGTTGATCTCCGGCGGCAGGTCCTCGTTGGCGCGGTCGGAGATGGCGCGCACGCTCACGATGGGCACGTTGTGCTTCTTGCACTTGGCGGCCACCGCACTGGTCTCCATTTCCACGATGGAGGACTGGTGGGCCTCGCCGAGGCCGGTCTTTTCGTGCCCCACCACCACCATTTCATCGGCGGTCACCAGCTTGCCCCGCAGGAATTTGACCTCACCGTTGAGCGACGGCACACAAGTCTCCCACTCATTGCGGCCGGTTTTCAGCTCCAGGATCTCGGTGGCCAGCACGATGTCGCCGATGTCCAGGTCCGGCGTCAACGCCCCGCCAAAGCCGGCCGAGATGAACAGTTTGGGCTCGAAGTGCTCGAAGAAGACGCGGACGATTTCCGTGGCCCGGAGACGGCCGACGCCGGTGCGGAAGACCACCACGCGCATCCCGCCGAGCTTGCCGACGAAAAACCGCAAGTGATCGTGGTGGGCGTGCTTGAGGCTGCGGCGCTGTTCCCAGGTGACCTCGTGGAACACCTCCTCCACCGCCAGTCGCTTGAGGACCGGACTGAGCTCCTCATGGACGGCGAGCTGAATGGCAATGGGCAGTTGCTCGATCATTGAAGCGTTGAGCGGCGTCCTTGCGACCAACCCGGTTACAACTTCGCCGCCATAGTGCGCCGGAGCCGCGGCAAATTCAAGCCTTGCCCTGCGCTTTTTTCTTGGCGGCTTGTTTGGCGACCCACTCTTCCCAGGACTTGCCGGCGGCCGTGTCCTCGCCCGAGAGGCGGATGCCCGCGATCTCGCGGCAGGCGATGCACGCCAGGTCCGCCTGGCCGGCGACCATCAGTTCGATGAACGGCCCGGGGCAATGCGCCGCGCCCTGCAGGTTGCGGTTGCTGAGGTAGCCGACCACCTGCCGGCCGTCCTTGAGTTCCACCGTCACGTCGCCGCGGTAGTCAAAGGCCTTTTCGATGATGGCCGCCAATTCGGTGTCCGTCATGCGCGCTCCTGTTGTTGCCCCGGCTTGGCCGTGCCCGCCGGTTCCTTCCGCTCGCCGGTCGCGCAGCCGCAGCCGCACGACGGCGCCGGTTTCGAAGTCTGGCCGCTGGCAGCCAGTTGGGCGGCGAGTTCGGCCTGACGGCCGTTGCGGTACCCCTCGCCGAGCCCGCCGAACAGCGTCAGCTTGACGGTCCGGACAAATCCCTCCCAACTGCCGAAGGTGTCGTTGACGGCGCTGGATTCGTAACCGCTGTGCACCATGCAATCGCGGCACTGCGGATTGCCGGTGTGATGACCATACCGGGACCAGTCTGTCTCGGCGATCATCTGCTTGAACGTGCGCGCATAACCGTCCTGCAGCAGGTAACACGGTTTCTGCCAGCCGAAAATATTGTACGTCGGCATGCCCCACGGCGTGCAGTTGTAGTCGCGATGCCCCATCAGGAATTCCAGGAACAGCGGCGACTGGTTGAACTGCCACCCCTTCTTCGGGTTCGCCAGGATCCGGTTGAACAAATCATGCGTGCGGTTGCGGTGCAGGAAGTGCTTCTGGTCCGGCGCGTGCGAGTAGCTGTAGCCGGGCGAGAGCATCATGCCCTCGACGCCGAGCTTGGTCAGGTAATCAAAATACTCCCGCACCCGTTCCGGGTTGGCGCCCTCGAACAACGTCGTGTTGGTGGTCACCCGGAACCCGCGCTTGAGCGCCTCCTGGATGGCCTCCACGGCGGTCTTGAACGTCCCCTCGCGGCAGACGGACTGGTCGTGCTCCTCCTCCATGCCGTCCAGATGGACGCTGAACGTCAGGTACTTCGAAGGCGAGAACAGGTCCATCTTCCGCTTCAACAACAGGGCGTTGGTGCAAAGATAGACGTACTTTTTGCGGGCGATGAGCCCCTCGACGATCTCCTTGATCTCCGGGTGGATCAACGGTTCGCCGCCGGGCAGGCTGATGACCGGCGCGCCGCACTCGTCCGCCGCCCGGAAACACTGCTCCGGGGTCAACCGGCGCTGCAAAACATGCTCCGGGTACTGGATTTTGCCGCAACCGGCGCATTCGAGGTTGCAGCGGAACAACGGCTCCAGCATCAGCACGAGGGGGTAATACTTGTTCCCCTTCAGCCGTTGCCCGATGACATAGCTGCAGATGGTGAATGCTTGTGAAATTGGAACAGGCACAAATCTATCCTCGTTCGAAGGTTAAACCCCGTCGCCCCCGCGAGCAACCTCGGACGGCCCGCGCACACCGGTCCCGCCACGGCACACGCCCTGCCCGCGTGCCGCACTGCGAAACCATCGCTTTGTAACGACCATGATCATGAACATCGTCCTACGCCGGGCGACCAATGCAGTTGTGGAGCGCCAGTCAACCCGGTAAAACTTGTCCATCTTGCTATCCCGCAAGCCCCTTGTCAATTTTTCGTTGCAGCCCCGGGCGGGGGCTCTGCGTGCGCCATCCAGAGCAAAATATGCAAATTTCGAAGGCATCGGAGGCCGTTCCACCCCCGGGATTACAGCCAATAACACTCCTACCCGAAGGTGATGGGGGTCCATCCAGGGCGGAGCGAGACGCGGTCGAGCCGCTCCACCCCCAAAGGTAGCCCGACGGAGTCTCGCTCCACCCTGTTTTCCCCTCGAGAGAAAGCTGCCGCCGTGACACGACGGGCGGATTGTGCTAGCGTCCCCACCGTGAGCGAGGCTGAACAAGACGACCTGTTTGGGGATTTGACCGGGGAGACGGCGCCCGAGACGCCGAAGGTCTATACCGTCTCGGAACTGACCCGTCAGGTGCGCGGGTTGCTCGAAACCGAGATCGGCGAGGTCTGGGTCGAGGGCGAAATCTCCAACTTCCGTGCCCAGGCAAGCGGGCACATGTATTTCACCCTCAAGGACGCCGGCGCGCAGCTTTCAGTGGTCATGTTCCGCGGCCAGGCCGCCTCGCTCGGGTTCAAGCTGGCCGACGGCCTCCAGATCGTGGCCTTTGGCGAGATCAGCGTCTATGAGGCCCGCGGCCAGTACCAGCTCATCGCCCGGCGGATCGAGCCGAAGGGCTACGGTGCGCTCCAGCTCGCCTTCGAGCAGCTCAAGCGCAAGCTCGCAGCGGAGGGATTGTTCGATGCCGCCCTCAAGAAACCCGTCCCGGCCTATCCCGAGCACATCGGCATCGTCACCTCGCCCACCGGCGCGGCCATCCGCGACATCCTGAACATTATTGAGCGCCGTTTCCCGAACATCCATATCGTCATCGCCCCCGCGCGTGTGCAGGGCGACGGTGCGGCGGAGGAAATCGCCGCGGCCGTGGACGAACTCAACGCCTTGAACGCCTCCGGCCGACTGCCGCTGGACGTGCTGATCGTGGCGCGCGGCGGCGGCTCCATCGAGGACCTCTGGGCGTTCAACGAGGAGGTGGTCGCGCGGGCCGTGGCGCGGTCGAAGATTCCAACCCTCTCGGCCGTGGGCCACGAGATCGATTTCACCATCTGCGACTTCGTGGCCGACC
>CAZAAF010000129.1:0-5015 GCA_964482575.1 uncultured Verrucomicrobiota bacterium
AACGCCCCGCGCCGACGGCTCCAGTTCGTCGATGATCTCCATCGCCCGGATTTTCGGCGCGCCGGTGATGCTGCCGCCGGGAAAACACGCGTGCAGCGCATCCACCGACGTCACCGCCGGCGCGAGCCGGCCCTCGACGGTCGAGACCAAGTGCATCACGGTCGCGTAATTCTCCAGCGTCACCAGCTCCGGCACGTGAACGCTGCCGAAGGCGCACACGCGGCCGAGGTCGTTGCGCTCGAGGTCGGTGATCATCAGCAGCTCCGCCTGGTCCTTCGCGCTCATCATCAGCTCGCGCGCGGCCTTCTGGTCGGCCTGCTCGTGGCCGGTGCGGGGGCGCGTGCCCTTGATCGGCCGGGTCTGGATGGCGCGCCCGCGGATTTGCAGGAACCGCTCCGGCGACGACGACAGGATCTGGCCCGCACCGCAATCGAGGTACGCCGCAAAGGGCGCGGGGTTCGCCGTGCGCAGCGCGTGGTAGAGCATCGGCGGCGGCGCGGCCGTCTGCGCGTGGAACCGCTGGCTGAAGTTGATCTGGTACACATCGCCCGCCGCGATGTAGTCGAGGATCCGCCGGATGGCGCGCTCGTAGTCGTCCCGCGTCAGGTTCGACGCGGGCATCGGGACATCCACATTTGCCAACGAGATCGCCGCCGGCAACTCCACGCCCGCGGCCAGTTTTCCCTGCCACTCCCCGGCCCGCCGCCGGGCGCGGTCGGCGTCGGCCTGACCGTGCTCGTCCACGCCGGTGGAAAGTATCGTCGCCCGCCCGCTGTCGTGGTCGAACACCAGCAGCCGGTCGTACACGCCGAACCACGCGTCCGGCATCGCCAGTTCATCTGCCACGCGCGCAGGGACGTGCTCGACGAACCGTCGCAAGCCGTACCCGAGGGAGCCGATCAGCGCGCCGTGCGGCCATCCGCCCCCGCCCTTCCCCGTGCAAAACCGACGCTCCAATTCCATCAACGCCGCGAACGGGTTGCCCGACCGCCGGAGGTGCGTCGTCTCCCCCGTAATGGCGATGGCGTCGCCGCGCGCCTCGAACACGAGCACCGGGTCGCTGGCCAGGATCGAGAGCCGTCCCAGCCGCGCATCCGGCAGCGCGCTGTCCAGGAACGCCACGTGCCGCTCGCCGCGGAGCTTCCAGAACGCCTCGAACGCCGAGCCGATGCCCGGGCAGAGTTGAATGAACGGGTCCATTCAGGATGACTGCGTATGGTCGGTTGTGTTGCGCATGCGTCCGTGCCGGGAAACGGTAAAGGGACTCGGGCCTGTTTGCCAGATTGTTTCTGTCCGCAACGGGCAAATCCGCTTCGTCGCAGCCCGCCGCTCCACGGCGGGATGTGATCCTCCATCATTCCCGCGACGGAGTCGCGGGCTACGAGTCGGACAGGCTGAAGCCTGAACTCCAACGCGGACGCTCCCAAGCCGGTTCCACCCATTGGAGTTTGAGCTTTGCCCGTAGAACGTGGTTCAGCTTGTTCCCGTCCCATCGCTAAAATTCTTCTTTGTGCATGGCGTGCATTTCGTGGTTTCATAGCCCGCTCATAGTCTTGCATTAGCTCGCTAATGTCGGATCATGACAGGGTCCTGTTCAAACCATGCTTGTGCTCGGCATCGAAAGTTCGTGTGATGAAACGTCCGCCGCGGTTGTCTCCGACGGCGCGCGCATCCTTTCCAACGTCGTCGCCTCCCAGATCGCGCTGCACCGGCCCTACGGCGGCGTCGTGCCCGAGCTGGCCTCGCGCCATCATCTCGAACTCATCCAGACCGTCGTCGCCGACGCCCTCCGCGAAGCCGACGTCACGCTCGACCAGATCGAAGGCGTCGCCGCCACGTGCGGGCCGGGCCTGGCGAGTTCGCTGCTCATCGGGCTGACCTTCGGCAAGGCGCTGGCGCTGGCGCGCCGGCTGCCGTTCATCGGGATCAATCACATGGAGGCGCACCTCATCTCGCCGTGGCTCTCGGCGGGGCGCGGGTTCGAGCCGAACGTCTCCCTCATCGTCTCCGGCGGCCACACCATGCTGGTCCATGTCCGCGCCATCGGCGACCACACGGTGCTGGGCCAGACCATTGACGATGCCGCGGGCGAGGCGTTCGACAAGGTCGCCAAGCTTCTCGGTCTCGGTTATCCCGGCGGCCCGGAGGTGGAGAAGGCCGCGAAGAGCGGCAATCCCGCCGCCATCCCCTTCCCCCGCGGTAAACTGAACGACCCTGATTTCGATTTCAGTTTCAGCGGCATCAAGACCTCGGTGCTCTACTGGCTGAGGAAGCAGCAGAAGACAGTGCCCAGTGGGCAGTGGACAGTGGGCAGTGGGTGGAAGGCGGAAGACGGAAAGCCGGCTCCTCACTCGTCACTCGTCACTCGTCACTCGTCACTTCTTTCTGACGTATGCGCCAGCTTCCAACAGGCGGTGGTGGATGTGCTGGTCGGCAAGACCCTGGCGGCGGCGCGGGCCCAGGGTGTCCGGTTCGTCACCGTCTCGGGCGGCGTGGCCTGCAACGGCGCGTTGCGCGAGCAACTGGCCGTCGCCTGCCGCGCCCAGGGCATCGAATTGGTCGTGGCCGACCGCAAGCTCTGCACCGACAATGCCGGCATGATCGCCGGTCTCGGCTGGCACAAGCTCCACGCCGGTCTCCGCAGCCCCCTCGACCTCGACTCCCAGCCGAATCTGCAACTTGGATAGGCTGGAACGATGCAGTTGCCGGCAGGCCCCGCTGCTTGGCTGCGACTCCGCAACGTCGGCGGTTACGCGGAGGAGTCGCGATTTGCGCGATGGAGCGACCGTCAGGCGCGGCTGTGTCGCGGATTTCCAATCCGCCGATTGTTTGAACGCCCGAGGCGTCTCCCGTCTTGAACGCCCGGCCAGCTGGAAGCCGGCACTACGAGGAACGCGCCCTGCGCCGCCGACAGCCGCCGACGCTTGCCACGGATCGAACGTGGCAAGGAGGACTCCATCAACCCGACGTTGACGCGTCTGGGCCATGAACCGTCATCCGAGCACACCGTTGAAGGTGGATCGCGACCTCCGGGCGCGATGGATACAGACACGAGAAAGAGGCTGCGCTTGAAAAGAAAGATGCCCGACTCAAGCGCCCTGATTTCACTTCTCAATCACTATCGCCCCCGGTGGTCGCGATCCACCTTATTTCTCGACAGCGTCGCGAGGTTCATAAAAAGGCGGGCGAACGAAGGAGCTTCCCTATCCCATTTTCCTTCAGTTTCCACGGAAATTCCCGTTGCGCGATGCACGCATGACCGCTATCGTCTGAGCCGCGATGCGCCTCGATAAATTACTCACAAGGAACCGGGTTATCGATCTCAGCAGCCGCGACCCGAAGGTCGTGCTGGAGGAGATGGTGGACGTCATCTGCCGGTCCGAGCCGAAGCTGAATCGCGAACGCCTGCTGAAGGCGCTGCTGGCGCGAGAGAACACGCTGACCACGGCACTGGGCCAAGGGGTGGCCATCCCCCACGCACGCGTCCCGATGAAACGGCGGTTCATCTGCGCCGTGGGCCGCAGCGCGCAGGGCATCATCTACAACCAGTCCCAGCCGCACCCGGTGCACCTGGTGGTGATGCTCGTGGCCAGCTCCGAGGAGAAGACGTTCCTGCGTGTGCTGAACGCAACGGCGGATTTCACCAAGGACGTGGACACGGTCAAGCGCATCGTGCACGCGGAATCCACCGACGAGGCATTCAAGATCATCACGCGGACCTGGGGCCCGACCACCGCCCGCGTGCAGACGACGCACGGCGCGTTGAACCGGTCGCTCATCACCCACGCGGTGGCGCTGGGCCGCCAGCACTACGTGACGAGCGTGTTCCTGTTCGCCGACGCGCTGGCGAACCTCGACCAGGCGTCGCGCCTCTGCGCGGACTACGACGTCATCGTCATCACGCGGAACAAGCCGGAGCATTACCGCAACGACCGGCGCGTGAAGGATGTCATCCAGATTTCCAGCGGCAGCGGCGACCGCGTGGGCCAGCTCAAGCTGGCCATGCTGCTGGCGCTGACGCGCGGCCTGATCCGCCGCGACGAGCGCATTATCTGCATCGCCGGCCTGCCCGGCAGCGGGCTGCTCGACACGCTCGTGCTGGTGGACGCCGCGCGCGAATACCAGATGCTGTTCTCGCCGGAGGAAGTGCCGCTGCCCGAGGACCTGCGCCCCGAGGTGCTCGAGCGGGTCATCGGCATCGCCGGCAGCCTCGCCGCCGAGGGGCGCGAGGGCAAGCCGGTCGGCACCATCTTCGTCGTGGGCGACACGGAGCGGGTGCTGAAGTCCTGCCGCCCGATGGTCATCAACCCGTTCTACGGCTACCGCGAGGACGACCGCAACATCCTTGACCCGTTCATGGAGGAGACGGTGAAGGAGTTCAGCTCCATCGACGGGGCGTTCATCATCCGCGGCGACGGCGTGATCATGACGGCGGGCAGCTACCTGCTGCCAAACATCCCCGGCCAGGAGCTGCCGAGCGGCTATGGCGCGCGCCACGAGGCCGCGGCGGGCATCACCGCCACCACGGACGCCATCGCCATCGTGATCAGCGAATCCACGCGGCAGGTCAGCGTCTTCCGCAAGGGGGCGATGATCACCGCGCTCGACACCAAGGGCCAGGCTCAAACCAACCATCTCCGCCGATGAGCGACACCCTGTTGATAGTCGCGGACAGCGAACGCGACGCGAACCTGTTGTATGCCACGGGCATGTTTGCGCCCGACCCGTTCATCTATTTCCGCCACCGCGGCAAGAGCACGGTCGTGATGAGCGACCTGGAAATCGACCGCACCCGCCGCGAGGCGACCGTGGACGAGGTCGTGTCGCTGACCGGGATCACGCAGCCGCTGGAGAAGAAGCTGGGCCAGCGGGCGAAGTTTGGCGACATCATCGCCGCCCTCTTCAAGAAGCGCCGCATCACCTCCGTACGGGTGCCTTCCAATTTCCCGCTCGTCCACGCCGTCCATCTGCGCGAGCACGGCATCCGCGTCTGGACGGACGACACGCCGGTGTTC
>CAZAAF010000129.1:5025-9940 GCA_964482575.1 uncultured Verrucomicrobiota bacterium
GAATGCAAGCGCCCGAACGAGGTCCGTGCCATCGAGCGCGCGTTGCGCACCACCGCGGCGGGACTCGCCGCGGGCATTTCGCTGATCCGCGCCTCGCGCATCGGGCGGGACGGACGGCTGATGCTCGGCAGCTCGCCGCTCACCAGCGAGCGGGTCCGCACCGAGATCGACGTCGCCATGATCCGCCTCGGCGGCATCGGCGCACACACCATCGTCGCGGGCGGCGAACAGGCGTGCGACCCGCATGAGCGCGGGAGCGGGACGCTGCACGCGCACAAGGCCATCATTCTCGACGTGTTCCCCCGCGACGAGCGCAGCGGCTATTACGGCGACATGACGCGCACCGTGGTGCGGGGCAAGGCCGGCGAGGCGCTCCAGCAACAGTTCGAGGCGGTCCGCGACGCCCAGCGCGCGGCGCTGCGAACCATCCGCGCCGGCGTGGACGGCCGCACCGTCCATCGCGCCGTGCAGCAGGTGTTCGAGACGCGCGGTTTTCATACCGGCACGGCGCCGGTGCATCCGAAATCCAAAAACCGGAATCCCCCATCCGCCCGGCAACAGGGGTTTTTCCACGGCACCGGCCACGGGCTGGGCCTGCAGGTCCACGAGGCGCCCCGGATGGGCGCGGTGCCCTGCCGCCTGCGCGCCGGCCACGTCGTGACCGTCGAGCCGGGCCTCTACTACCACGGCGTCGGCGGCATCCGCATCGAGGATGTCGTGCTGGTGACGACCGGCGGCTGCCGGGTGCTCTCCCGGTTTCCGGTTGCACTTGAAATCTAGCCGCGAGCCGTTATTTTTTCCCGCCGCGTGGGGACGCGTGTGACTCCCCGACGCTGAACATCATTTTAAACCAAGACCATGAAACGCGTATTTCTGTTTGTCGTAACGAACATTGCCGTGCTGCTGGTACTGAGCGTGGTGACCCATGTGCTGGGGGTTGACCGCTGGCTGACCGCCCGCGGCATCAACTACGTCACGTTGTTGGGATTCTCCGCCGTGGTCGGCTTCGCCGGCAGCCTCTTCTCCCTGGCCATCAGCAAGTGGATCGCCATCCACTCCTACAACATCCAGATCATTGGCGCCCCCGCGAACAGCGGCGAGGCGTGGCTGTCCGACACCGTCGGCGCCCTGGCGAAGGAGGCAGGCATCCCGAAGCCCGCCGTGGGCGTCTATGACAGCCCGGAAGCCAACGCGTTCGCCACGGGCGCCTCACAACGCAACTCGCTGGTGGCCGTCAGCACCGGCCTGCTCCAGGGGATGCGCGAGGACGAGGTTGAAGGCGTGCTCGCGCACGAGATTTCCCATATCGCCAACGGCGACATGGTGACGATGACCCTGTTGCAGGGCGTGTTGAACACCTTCGTCGTGTTCCTCTCCCGCGTGATCGGGTTTGCGGTGGACCAGGCCATGCGGCGCAGCGACGACGAGGATGAGCGCCCGGCCGGCCTGGGCGTTGGCTTCTGGATTGGCACCCTTGTCAGTGAACTCCTCTTCGGCCTGCTGGCCTCGATGGTCGTGATGGCGTTCTCCCGGCACCGCGAGTTTCGCGCGGACGCCGGCGCCGCCGCGCTCCGCGGCAAGCGGCCCATGATCGGCGCGCTCCAGCGGCTCAAGGAGATCACCGAAAACGGCGGCGTGATCGATGAACGGTCCGCCACCGTCAGCGCTTTCAAGATCAACAACAAGGTGGGATCGCTGTTCGCATCGCATCCTCCGCTCGAAGCGCGCATCGCCGCCCTTGAACAACTGCCCTGATGAACGTGGCGGGGATGACCGATCCCCGGTTCACCGGTTTTGGAGACGCGTCCAACGCCTGTCTCTGGGGCTCCTGTTGCTGTCCGGCCTGCGCGCGCCGGCCGCCGAGTCGCTCATCGTCATCACGCCCCACTGGGAGGGGATCAAACGCGAGTACGAGCGCGCCTTCAGCGACTGGCATCAACGCCATTTCGGCGCGCCGGTGACGATGGACTGGCGCGACGTGGGCGGAACGGGCGACCTGTTGCGCTACGTGGACAGCCGGTTTGCCGCCAGCCCCAACGGCGGCGACCTCGACATTGCCTGGGGCGGCGGCCTCGACCCGTACATCGAGCTGCAGAAGAAAAAGTATTTTGCGCGCTACGACCCGCCCGCGGAGCTGGTCCGGCGGATTCCGGCCGAGGTCGGCGGCGTGCCGCTCGTGGACCCGTCCCACGAGTGGTTCGGCACGGCGATTTCCACCTTCGGCATCTGCGCCAACAAGCGCGTCATCGAGCGGATGAAACTCCCGGCGGTGCAGCGATGGTCCGACCTGTGCGACCCGCGGTTGCTAGACTGGGTTGGCGCGGGCGACCTGCGCAAGACGGGCAGCATCCACATGTCGTTCGAGCTGATCCTGCAGGCCTATGGCTGGGAACGCGGCTGGGAGGTCATCACGCGGATGTGCGCCAACAGCCGGAATTTCCTCCCGTTCTCCCCCATGACAGTGAAGGAGGCCACCGTCGGCAACGTCGCGTACGCCATGGCGATTGATTTCTACGCGCTGATGCAGGTTGGCCGCGAGGGCCCGGAAAACATGACGTTCATCCAGCCGCCGGAGGTCATCGTGCTCAACCCCGACAGCCTCGGCATCTTCCGCGGCGCGCCCCATCGCCGGGTCGCCGAGCGGTTTGTGGATTTCCTCCTCGGCGACGAGGGCCAGTCGCTCTGGATGATTCCCCGCGGCCAGCCGGGCGGCACGCGCACGTTCAACATCGAGCGGATGAGCGTCGTGCCGGAGTTGTATTCCAAACTGCGCGGCGTCACGGTGGTCTCCGTGAACCCCTTTGAAATGCCGATCGCCTTCCGCTACGACCCCGTCAAGGGGAGCGCCCGCTGGCAGCTCATCAACGACCTGTTCGGCGCGTGCCTCATCGACGTCCACCGGGAACTCATCGCGGCGTGGCGCGCGTTGATCGAGCGCGGCCGCTGGGCCGATCCCGCGGCGGTGGCGGAACTGTCGCGGCTGCCGCTGAGCGAGGACGAGGTCCTGAAGCTGTCCGCGAAATGGAAGGACCCGCTGATGCGGACGCGGCAAAGCATCGAATGGCAGGCGTGGGCGCGGGACAAGTTCCGCCGCCTCGTCGCCGCCCCCTCGAAATGAATGTCTCCATCCAAAACGTCACCAAACGATTCGGCACCCAGGCGGCCGCCGAGGAGGTCTCGTTTGACATCCACGACGGCGAGCTGTTTTTCCTGCTCGGCCCGAGCGGCTGCGGCAAGACCACCGTGCTCCGGTTGATCGCCGGTTTCTACGCGCCGGACGCTGGCGAGGTCTGCTTCGACGGCCGGCCCGTCAACCACGTGCCGCCGAACCAGCGCAACACCGGCATGGTGTTCCAGAACTACGCGCTCTGGCCGCACATGACCGTGACGGAGAACGTCGCCTACGGCCTCGACGTCCGGCACGTGGGCCGCGAGGAGAAGGCCCGCCGCGTCCGCGACGCGCTCGCCATCGTCCGCATGGGCGACCTCGCCGGCCGTTCCCCCGCCCAGCTCAGCGGCGGCCAGCAGCCGCGCGTGGCCCTCGCCCGCGCCCTGGTCATCAATCCCGGCATCCTGTTGTTGGACGAGCCCCTCTCCAACCTCGACGCCAAGCTCCGGCTGGAGACGCGCGAGGAAATCACGCGCGTCCACAACGAGACGCGCCAGACGATGCTCTACGTCACGCACGACCAGAAGGAGGCGCTCTCAATGGCCGACCGCATCGGCATCATGAACGCCGGCCGGCTCGTGCAGGTGGGCACGCCGCGCGACATCTATCGCGCGCCCGTCAGCCGGTTCGTTGCTGACTTCATCGGCGAGATGAATTTCATCGAAGGCACGGTCGAGCGCGCCGGCGGCGGCGAGGTGGTGATCGCCACACCCGGCGGGACGCTCACGGCGCGCGGCAGCGGTTTCCAGCCCGGCCAGGCGGTGACGTGCGGCATCCGGCCCGAGGCGTTGACGCCCGTGCGCGGCGGCGGTCCGTCCAACCTCATCGCCGCCACAGTCCAGCAAGCCACGTATCTAGGCGAGATCGAGCAATACACCCTGACGCTCGCCGACGACCGGCCGCTGCGGTCGTTCGAAATCAATCCCGACACCCTGCGCCGCCGCGGGGAAAAGCTGACGCTGACCGTCCGGCCCGAGGACATCATCCTGCTGATGAAGTGAAACGTAAAACGTAAAACGTAAGAGGCGACGGGAAATGGGTGATTGGTAATTGGAAATTTGAGATCAGGAACATGAGAGTTGAGATTCGAGATGCAGGGCAGCCCGGGACGGTCACGCCGGCAAGCGTGACGATGACCGTCTTTCTGGCGGTCTTCGGCGCCCTCTTCCTCTTCTATCCGCTCGGCTACGCGTTCAAGGCGGCGCTCTGGCCCAACGGCCAGTTCACGCTGGAGTTCTTCCGCCTGTTTTTCCGAAGCCCGTTCCAGCTCGAGTGCCTGCGCAACAGCGTCCTGCTCGGCATCGTCATCACCGCCCTGACCACGCTGATCACGCTGCCGGTGGCGCACTGGTTCACCCGCTACCGGTTTCCCGGCAAGACCCTCCTGAGCGGCCTGCTGCTCGTGCCGATGGTCCTGCCGCCATTCGTCGGCGCCATCGGCATCCGGCAGGTCTTCGCCCGGTTCGGCTCGTTCAACCTCCTGCTCGACAAGATCGGGCTCGTCCCGATCGACCGCGGAGTGGACTGGCTCGGCGCGGGCGGGTTCTGGGGCGTGGTGATCCTCGGCGTGCTGCATGTGTACCCGATCATGTTCCTGAACGTGACGGCGGCGATGGCGAACGTGGACCCGACGTTGCGCGAGGCGGCGGAAAATCTCGGGGCGCGCGGCTGGCGCCTGTTCCGCACCATCACCCTGCCGCTGGTGATGCCGGGCTACTTTGCCGGGGCGATCATCGTGTTCATCTT
>CAZAAF010000130.1:0-9901 GCA_964482575.1 uncultured Verrucomicrobiota bacterium
TGAGATTGGGCGAGTTCGCCGCCAGCGCCTCCAGCGGCGCCAGCACATTATCAACCGATCGCCGGGCCGCAGCGGCCCGTTGAACGAGGGCGTTCGGGGGGGTGAGGATGGATTGCATGATGTGTCAGGATTTTCCGGGGTGCGACGCGTCGAACCGCACGCGTTCGGTTTTCTCGATTTGCGTCACGCGCGCGTCGTGCACGACGATTTGCACGACGCCAAACCGGAGCGAACTGACGTGCTGGTGCACAACCTCCAGCCAGCGATCCCCATCAATTCGCTGGGTGTCAGAGGAACTGTTTGTGTGCTTGTTCATGGTGGATGACTCCATTGCACGCCAGTTCGCCCGGCGTTTTCGCGATGTCCTCAGGCAACCGTTTTCTTCAACGCCTGGTCGATGTCGGCCTGGATGTCCTCCACGCTCTCCAGACCGATGGAGAGACGGATGTAATCCGGCGTGACGCCGGTCGCGGATTGCTCCTCGGGCGTCAGTTGCTGGTGCGTGGTCGAGGCCGGGTGAATCACCAGGCTCTTGGCGTCGCCGATGTTGGCCAGATGCGAGAGGAGTTTGACCGAGTTGATGAACTTCTTGCCGGCCTCCAGGCCGCCCTTGATGCCGAAGCCCACCAGTCCGCCGAAGCCCTGCTTGAGGTACTTCGACGCCACGGGATGGCTGGGATCGTCGGGCAATCCGGGGTAGGTCACCCAGCTCACCAACGGATGGTTCTTCAGGAACTTCGCGATCTCCAAGGCGTTGGCCGAATGCTGGCGCTGGCGCAACGGCAACGTCTCCAGGCCCAGCAGGAACTCGTGCGCGTTGAACGGACTCAACGCCGCGCCGATGTCGCGCAGCAGCGTCACGCGGACCTTGAGGATGAACGCCACGTTGCCCAGGCCGGGCACGTTGCTCAGGGCGTCCCAGTATTTCAAGCCGTGATAGCTCGGGTCCGGCTCGGTGAACTCCGGGAACTTGCCGTTGTTCCACTTGAACTTGCCGGAGTCCACGATTACCCCGCCGATGGACGTGCCATGGCCGCCGATATATTTCGTGGCCGAGGTGGCAAGGATGTCGGCACCGTGGTCGAACGGCCGCACCAAGCCGACGCCGACGGTGTTGTCCACCACGAGCGGAATGCCGTTGTCATGGGCGATCTTGGAGATGGCCTCGAAGTCCGGCACGTCCAGCTTGGGATTGCCCACCGTCTCGACATAGATCGCCCGTGTCTTGGAGGTGACGGCTTTCCGGAACGCCTCCGGGTCGCGCGAGTTCACGAACTTCACGGTGCGCCCCAGCTTGGGGAACGTGTGGTGGAACAACTGATAGGTCCCACCGTAGAGGTTGTTGCCGGCGACGATCTCGTCCCCCAGCCGGGTGATGGCCAGCAGCGCATACGTGATGGCCGCCTGGCCGGACGCCACGCCCAGCGCGCCCGTGCCACCCTCGATGGCGGCAACGCGTTGCTCGAAGACGTCGGTCGTCGGGTTCATCAATCGCGTGTAGATGTTCCCAAACTCCCTCAGGGCGAACAGGTTGGCGGCGTGCTCGGTGCTCTTGAAGACGTAGCTGGTTGTCTGGTAGATCGGCACGGCCCGCGCGGTGGTGGTGGGGTCCGGAACCTGTCCGGCGTGCAGCGCCAGCGTTTCCAGCCCGGGGGATGTTGTTTGGTTGCTCACAGTGTCTCCTTCTTGTTTTTTTAGAGATGGGTAGTTTGTGAATCCGCGTGAGTCGATAGGTTCAGAACAGCCACTTCACCTGCACCGCCCCCACGGTATTGTCGTTATGGTTCAGGACCTTGCCAAACGCGCCGTACACCAGCGCAACGCTCAGCCGCTTGTTGGGCATGAATACCATGTCCACCGTCTGCAAATCGTTCTCGCCTTCCACCAGGCCAGGAATCTGCGAGTACGGGTCCGTCTTGCCGCGATACTCGTAGCCGATCGCCAGCCAGTCGAGCGGGACGTAGATGATGTTGCCTTCAAAGGTGAAGCTGCGCTTGTCGCCAAACCCCAGATAACCTTGCCAGGCCGCGCTGCTGTTGCGCCCGCCCGCGGAGATGATCAACGGACGGTCGAAGATCTTGATCATCTTGCTCGCCGTCAGCGTGAAGTCGTAGCCATCCTGATGCGTGAAACCGATGGACTTGAACGCCCCGCCCAGGCTCTTGTCGATGTCGCCGATGCCGTCGTTGACCTTGTAATGGAGGCCGGCGGTAATGGCCGGCACCCACGACTGGCCGCCGCTGTTCTCGTCCACAATCAGACCGCGCAGGTTGAAGTTGTGCAGCCACACATCGTCCCGCACCGTCACGCCGGTCACCCGTTTGATATCGTCCCTCACATCTCCGATGCCGAAGCGGCTGGCGCCGTAACCCAGTTCCACGCGCTGGAACAATGTCTCCGTGATCGCGAACGTCTCGACGTTCTTGCCCTCACCGATGCCGACATAGGTGCTGGAGATGCTGGGCAGGCCGAAGACCTTGCCCTTGGGACCGGGATTGACCAGATAGGCCGTCGGCGTAATGGCGCCGCCACCGTACCCTTCCGTGGTGTGAACGGGCAGGGGAGGACCGCTGGGAGGCTCCGCCTCCTCCGCCCTGGCTTTGGCCTTGGCCTCCGCGCTGACGGGCGGCGCGTTGGTCTGGGTAACGGTATCCGCCGCCCAAACTCCCGTGCTTCCCAATGATAGTGCCAGTAGTGTCACGCTTCCTCTTGCAAACTTTTCGATGTTTCTCATGACCGACTTCCCAGTTCCTTTCAGCTTCCACGGTTGAGAAGTCTTCGGTCGTCCGATCAACCCTCGTCCTTTGATTGATGTAGTTGTATTTAAGCCTCCATTTGTCTGGTAGGCGGTGGCGGCGTACCTATCGCGGCCAGCCACGGGACCTGCGTCCCGCCTTCTCGTGCTTGTCTCCGCTCGGTTGATGTAATGCGTTGTTATTCATTACTATCTTATGCTTGATAGTAATGATAATGAAAATACGTTTCCGTGCAAGTACTTTTTTAAAAAAATTTACCGCCTCTCGTCAGGGGTGGCTTGGAGGCAAGGCAGGCCGGTCGACAGAACCGCGCAACAACCTTAAATGGCCTTTATTGGGATTCATGCCACCCCCTGTCTCAACTGCACCACGGGCGCTGGCGGTTCGCCTTGGCCTTCTCGATGGATTCCCGGGCAAGGGCGACATCCTCGGCGATCTGCCAGTCGAACATGCCGACAAGGACGTGGTCGCCGCCATTCTGGAAGGCCCACTGAAACGCTTTCTTCGGCGGGATGGCGCCGGCGGCCATGATCTTGAAAGCAATCCAGGTCTTCTTGACGCTCTGCATCCGCTCGGCCACCACCTTCCAATCCTTGCACCAGTATCCCGGCACCTCCGCGCAAGGTTTCTTCATCTCTTCAGGCTTCGGCGCCGTCGGGTATTCCAGGTGATGGAACGTCTTGATGTAGAAATCGTTCGGGACACCGGCCTTCTCGCAGGCCTCGACGACACCGAGGTCGTGCCCGCCCACGCCGCCGGGGACATTCTGGCTTTTGAAAATCTCCACCGCCTTGGCAATCAGGTCCACGCGGCCTGCGGCGAGCAAGGCATCGGACATGCCGCCGTGCATGTAAAGCGCGTCGGCGCCCTCGCCGGCCAGCCGCGCGGCTTCCTCGCGGTAGGCGGCCATCGAATCGTCCGGCTTGGAAATCGGGCAGACGATCCATTGCATCTTCCCCCCGCGCTCATCGCGATGGCGCTTGAGCAGGCTCATGGCGCGCTCGCGGTTGCTGAGCGACATCGTGTTGATGCCGTGCTCCTCCGCGGTGGCGAGCGTCTGCAGGATGCGGTCATCGGTGTGATACCGCTCGGACAACTGGTTCACGTACCGCAGGTCGCGGCTGTGCATGAAGAGATTGACCAGGTTGCCGCCGAGGATGACGCGGCTGATATGCAACCCGCCGATTGTGCCGGTCGGCAGCGGGTTTTTGGCGGCGGGCATCGGCGGCAGGGCGCCTGCGGCCGGCTTGGCCTCCTGCGCGTGGAGCGGCGACGGCCGGAAAGCCAGGCTGGCGGCCGAAACCAGCGCAGCGCCTTTGACGAAGTCACGCCGGTTGATGGAGCGGGCGTCGGCGGCAGGATGGGAAGCGGCTTTGGGGGTGTGCATGAAACATCTCCTCAAGGGTTTTCAGAATCTGGCTTTGGACACGGACCATACGCATTCAACACACGGCCAGTTTCGTTCATTCCGCTCTTGAATCCAAGAGTCGTTTTACGCAATTTAAGGACCGTTTTGCGCAATCATGAAACAGCGGATTGAATCACCCCGGGCGCCCGCCCGGCCGCAGACCGGACGCCGCCAGCGCATTGCACTGGCCTTCCCCCTCAGCATCGCCTTTGTCGAGCGGGTCTCGCGGGGCATTTTCGATTACGCGCGCAAACGCGGGAGATGGACCTTCACCCGCATGCCGGAGCGGCTGAGCCTGTCCATTGACTGGCTGCGGCACTGGCCGGGCGACGGGGCCATCACCATGATCACCACGCCCGAGGACGTGAAGCTGGCGCGGTCGCTGCCCTTCCCGGTGGTGAGCCTGGTGGGCTATGTGCGCCAGTCGAAGGTGCCCACGGTGATGCCGGACCAGGAGGCCATCGGCCGGCTGGGGGCGGAACATCTGCTGGAACGGCGGTTCCAACGATTCGGGTTCTACGGCACACGCGGGGTTTCCTACAGCGAGCTGCGCCGCGCCGGTTTTCAGTCGGCCGTGCAGCGCGCGGGAGGTCATTGCAGTGTCCTGGAGGTGCCGGAGACACCGGTGGTCCGGCGTAAATGGACCGATCAGCAGGACATCCTGCAGCGATGGTTGAAAACCCTGCATCCTCCCGTGGGCGTCATGGCCTGCAGCGACCTGCGCGCCTGCATGGTGCTGGACGCCGCCGAGGGCGCCGGGTTGCGCGTGCCGGAAGACCTGGCCTTGATCGGCGTGGACAACGATCCGCTGGTCTGCGAATTCTGCCAGCCCACTCTCACGAGCGTCTCGCGCAACGACTGGCAACTGGGCCACCAGAGCGCCGCGCTGCTGGACCGGCTTATGGATGGAGGGTCGGCGCCGAAACAGCCGTGGCTCATCGCTCCCGACCGGGTGGTCCCGCGGCGTTCCACCCAGACGCTGGCCGTGGACGACCCGCAACTGGCCACCATCGTCCAGCACATCCGGGCGCACCTGCACGAGCCCTTTGGGGTGGAACGGATTCTGGAGCACAGCGCCCTCTCGCGCCGCCAGTTGGAATACCGGTTTCAACAAAACCTGGGCTGCTCGCCCTATGCCTTGATCAACACCCTGCGCGTGGAGCGGGCCCGACAACTGCTGGCCGAACCGGCGCGGAAGACGTTTGTGCAAATCGCCGCCGCCTGCGGATTTCACGACGCCCGCCGGTTCCGGATTGTCTTCCAGCGCATCACCGGCCTGACCCCGGCCGAACATCGGCAACGGTCGCTGGTTTCGCCTGCACGACTGTCATAACCGTTGCACCGGAAACGACACGGCTGGGAACGGTCAGTCCATGGGTCAGGTGCAAGGCATCTTCTTCTTATATCGGCGCGCCGAGCAGGCCCTCGTGATAGAAGACCGGCTTGTAACCGTGTTCGGTCACCCAACGGATGGCGGTGTCGAGCCGCTGGGGATGATCGGGGAGGTAGCGCGCGTAAAACGGCCAGAAGTACTGTTCGTGGGTGAACAGGTCCATGATCTCCGCCGTGTTGGGATCGTGCGTGAGCGGTTCCAGCGTCGGGACGATGCGGTCCACCGGCGTGGAGTTGCAGACGATGTCCACGCGCGAGAAGACAATCCCGCTCTTGAAGTCCTTCCACGCGTCGTGCCGGGAGAGATACTCGGAAATGACATCGTCGAAGCGGTAGTTCACGTCGTAACGCTTGCCGATTTTGAAATAGCCGCTCAACGCCCGGATGCCGTGGTCGTACAGCGGCCGCAACGCCTCCTGCCGCGTCATGCCCCAGTGGATGACCGTGGGCGGCGCGTAACTTTGCGCCCCGGCGAAGCGGTGAATCTGTTCGGCAACCTTGTCCAGGTCCGCCAGCAGTTTCTCCGGCGGCGCGTCCTCATACGACCGGTTGGGCAGGTTGGCGCGGGCATGGAACGCGAGCTTGAGCCAGCCCGCGCAATCCCGCCATTCGCCCTTGTAACGGTCGGGGAACTGCGTGATGTCGAAGCCGTCCTCCGTCGTGTAATAGATGTTGACGGTGAACTTGACGCCGTACTTCTTGTTCAGGTCGCGGAGCATGTCCAGGTAGAAACAATCGAACAACGACTTGTATTGCTTCTGGAAGACGTCGCGGAGGAAAAAGCTGTTGTCGTCGATCGAGAACCGGTAGCGGGGAAACGAGTGCCGGTCCCAGACCACGCGCACGCTGTCCTTAAGCTGGCCGGAGGCGCCCTGGCTGGTCGCGGTGATGTCCGTCTCGCCATCGCGCAGCACGACCTCCGCCGTGAACGTCCCGCCCTGCCGTTCCGCCGCTCGGCCGCAGACCGTCACCTTGTCGCCGGCGGGTGCCTTGCCGGAAACGCGGATGGCCAGCCCGCCGTCCACGGCCTTGCCGTGGCGATGATTGAGGACCGCGCCGTGGAACGGCTCCTCGATTTTCAACGGCGAGGCGTCCGCCGCCCGCGCCATCCATGATTGTCCCCAGACGATGCCCGCCGTGCCGAGGGCGGTCGATTCCAGAAACTGCCGCCGTCCGATATGCCGATGGTTCATAGCTCAATCTCTCTGAAGAAGGCCGCCGCACCCGACAAACGAGGACCCGAGATAGCCGGGCGGTTATCCGGCCCTGTCATGTTCATGATCTGCCAATGGTTCCAGTGCCATCTCCATCTTATGGCTGCGGGCACATCGGAATCCAGCCTGAAGCCATCGCCATCTGGCTGTTCCAACTCAATGAACGGCACAGTCGACCCCTGGACATTCCCTCGCGTGCGGTGATCGATGGAAATCCTGATTGTACTTCGTTTGGCTTTGTTTGGCGTGTGTGGTCGGTCCGTATAAGCTACAATACATTGAAATGACAGAACTTGGACGGTTTCTCGATTTTGGCTTCATTCCGCACTGCACCCATTCATGGTGATTGTCCGTCCTGACTGAAGCCCTCGTTTTTTGGCCGTTGAACAACGGTCGGCACCCGTACCACAACCAGCCTGCCAATCCGATCCAGCGATCGTGTTCGTCCCATGTCCCGCCCATGGCGTCCGGGCCGGGTGGCCAAGAAGATACGTCCCCTACTCACCGCCGATGATCGTCAACCCCGCAAACCAGAGGGTGCCGGAGAGTTTCTTATGGATGCCGTCGAACAACAGCGGGCAATCCCATTGCAGCGCGCCGTGGACAACCCCGTCATTGGCTCCGCCCCAGTGATTGGCGTGACGCGGGTCGCCCATGTCCAGCGTGACCCACCGCCAGCCGAGCCAGTCCACCTTGGGACCGCCGAACTGGAACGTCTGGCCGCTGTCATCGCGGAGCCTGAGATGGAGGGACCCGTGGGAGTTGTCACCAAAGACCCAGACGCCCAATGCCTGCGGCCGGACCGGCAGCGCGAGCGGTTTGGGAATGTCCGGCACGCAACGAATGAAACGCCAGCCATCGCCGAACTCGTAATCGAGCCGGAAGGCCTTTGGAAAAGGCGCCTCCCCGCCGCCGGGTGCGTCCGCGATCGTGAGCGTGGCGGTGGCCGCAGTCCGTCCGTCGCCATCGAGCGAGATGCGGAACGCCGGCACTTCGACGCGTCGATAGGTTTGGGGCCGTATCTCCGCCACGACGTTCCCTGAGTGGTCGTGAAGCTGCACGCCCACCGCACCGCCATCCGTACCGCGCAAGACGAAGGACGCCTCGCTCAGACCCGAACCCAGCGACACCTTGTTGGTGAACCCACCCGCGACGGCCACGCCGGCAAACCCCGCCTGCGACGGATTCCGGATTTGCAACCGCATTCCGCCGGCCACCGGCGTCACCGCCACCGTCAACGGATTGGTGATAAAGAACGCCGCCCGATCCGACGACCGCGCGAACGTCGTCCAAACGCCCGGGCTCTCCTCCCGCTGAAACTCCGCCCAGATGGTGGCCATGGCCGACTCCGCGTCGCGGCGGTGAAGGGTACCGCGAAGATCCCGCGCCGTCGTCCGTTCCGCCGGCATCGGCACGATCACAGACCTAGGCCAGGTGCTGCCCGGACATTCCACGGTCAGCACCGCGCGCAAGGGCCCGGGAAAGGGATTGCGCAATGTCACATGTATCTGCGCGACTCCCTCCCGGCCGGCCGTAACCAGCACATTGTACATCGAGGTCGCCGACCACGCCGTGGCCATCGTCAAGGCCGCCGTGCGCTGGCGCAGCGTGAGGTATTTGGGAAGCGGCCCCAGGTCGAGCGTGATCCGGTTGTCGCCCATGCGCGGCGAGTAACCGCTGCCATCCCCGTTGACCGCAATGACACGGTCCGGCCCGGCCAGTTCGAGATCGAACGTCACGGCGTGCGGTTCGTCGCGCGTCCACGCCACGAGCTTGTGATCGCCGGCGCCGTTCGCACAGAGCAGGATGAAATCGCCGTCGGCCATCCCGGGCAGGAACAACCGCCGCACCACGCGATAGCCCGACAGCTCGCGCGTCATCGTCTGCACGGCAAAGTAGCTCGGCTTGGGCCGCAGCCTGGAATCCACGACACCGAAGTTATGCTCGTTGTAGGTGGAATCGGTGCCGTCATTCTTCCAGTCATACCAGATCGAAAGCGGCACGCCGCGGAGCAGATTGACGAGTTGCTGGCGGACCACGAACGCCGCCTGCGTATCCAGCGAGACGCCCTTGTCGTGGGTGGCGTAGCCCCACTCGCTGCAGATGACCGGGAGATTCTGTTTGGCCGCCGGCGCGTACCGGGCGACCAGCCCGCGCAGCCGCAGGTATTCGGCGCCGGTGCTCTCCGGCGGCTGGCTGTAGGAGCGGTAGGGATGCACACTCACCGCGTCGAGATACCTCAGAACGCCCGATGCAAACAGCGACTCCAGGAACGTCCAAGGAAACTCCGACGACCCGGGCGCGATGAGGGTGGCCTCCGGGTCCGCGCTGCGCACGGCGCGGCAGGTGGCCAGCGCCAGGGCCGCGTACTGTTTCACGTCCGGCTTCGGCTTCCAGAACTCGATGTTCGGCTCGTTCCAGATTTCCCAGACAATGCTCCGCCCGCGGAAATGCCTGGCCGCCGCGCCCGCCCATCGCGCAAAGGCGGCAATGCTCTCGGCGCTGTCCGGCGAGGAGACCTCCTTCTGTTCGCGATGGGTGTGGGGATCGGTGACTGTGAACGTCTCCTCGTACAAGGCGTTGGAGTAATCGAGGATGTAAATCGCGCGCAGCCCGCGTTTGTCCAGGTTGTCCGTCAGCTCGTCGTAAGCCGACCAGTCGTACTCGCCCTTCTTGCGCTCGATGCCGGCCCAGCCAAAGTCCATGCGGACGAACTTGAACCCCGCCGCCGCGATGAGATCGAGGTCGGCCTCGTGGCCGCTCGCGAAATGGATGTTGATGCCGACCCCCTCGGGAACAACCGGGTTGGGCATGTCGGCCGCCATCAGCAATGAGGGTAGCAGGGCCAAAAGCACGAATGGTTTCATGGTCTCGAACCCCGTTTTTAAAGGCAAACCAGCACGACTCCAAGCCTCAAACTTCAGAGAATTGTTAAGGTCTCCGCAGGGGTTCCTGCCCTTGGCCGCGTCAGGAAAAGCCGCCCACGGATGAGTCCACCCCACCCTACGCCGCCGCGCGCGTCCCGCCGTTTCCCTCCGGATGAATGGCACAATACCGGTTGATGTTATCCAGGGTCAGCAACCCGACGAGCCGCCCGTCTTGAATCACCGGTGCCGTGCGTTGCCGGGCGG
>CAZAAF010000131.1:0-814 GCA_964482575.1 uncultured Verrucomicrobiota bacterium
TTCCGAAACCACTCGACGGTACGACGAAGACCTTCGGACAGTTCAACACAGGCATCGATCCCCAGCAATCGTCTGGCCTTAGTCACATCCGCCAATGAGTGCAGGACATCGCCCGCACGCGGCGGCGCATACACCGGCACGATGGCCGCCCCCAGGATGTCGTTGATGGTGGCAATCAACTCGTTGACGCTGATCCGACGCCCGCCAGCGACGTTGAAGGTCTGGCCGACGGCTTCCAGCCCCGCCTTGGCGGCAGCCAGATTGGCATCCACGACATTGGCCACATACGTAAAGTCGCGCGTCTGCTCGCCATCACCAAAGACCGTGGGCGTCTTCCCGGCCAACAACGCAGTAATGAACCGGGGAATCGCGGCGGCGTATTCGGATTGCGGGTCTTGGCGCGGCCCATAGACGTTAAAGTACCGGAGGCTGACGGTCTGGAGGCCGTAGGTGCGGCTGAAGAGTTCGCCGTACTGCTCGCCGACAAGCTTGTGCAGGCCATAGGGCGAGATGGGCGTGGGTTTCATGTCCTCGCGTTTGGGCAATTCCGGCGAATCGCCATAAACGGCGGACGAGCTGGAAAAGACCACGCGCTGGACGCCGGCGTCGCGGGCGGCTATGAGAATGTTGAGAGTGCCGTTGATGTTGATATCGTGCGAGGTCAACGGATCGGCCACGGACTTGGGCACGCTCGGCAGCGCGGCGAAGTGGAAGACCACGCGAACGCCGCTCATGGCGCGGGCCACGACGGCGCGGTCGCGGATGTCGCCGCGAATGATCTCGGCGCGGTCGCCCCACGGGTGAAGGTTGGCTT
>CAZAAF010000131.1:824-9900 GCA_964482575.1 uncultured Verrucomicrobiota bacterium
GGAAAAATTGTCCAGAATGCGGACAGACTGGCCGGCGCGCACAAGACGCTCCGCCAGATGTCCGCCGATGAAGCCGGCGCCGCCAGTGACAAGATATTCAGGCATGACCGATAAAGCGTGAAGCGTGAAGCGTTACCGTCCGACGCTGATATAGGTAAAGCCGAGCGCCTTCATCGTCTGCGGATCGAGGAGGTTGCGGCCGTCAAACAGCATCGGGTGCGTCAGCACCGGCTTGATCTTCTCGTAGTCCACGTTCTTGAACTCCTCCCATTCCGTGGCGATCACGATGGCATCGGCGCCACGAGCCGCTTCGTAGGGCGTGGGACAAAGCGTGGCGTTGGGCAGCATGGGACGGGCCTTCTCCATGGCCTGCGGGTCGTAGGCGCGGATACGTGCACCCTCCTTCTCCAAGGCCAGGACCAAGTCCACTGCCGGCGAGGTGCGGGCATCATCGGTGTTCGGTTTGAACGCAAGACCAAAAACGGCAATGGTCTTCTCCTGCAACACCCAGAGGGTGTCCTGGATGCGCTTGACGAACCGCTGAAGCTGATCAGCGTTGATGCGTTGCACCTCCTTCAGCAGACGGAAATCGTGGCCGAGCTGCCCCGCGATGGCGATGAACGCAGAGATGTCCTTTGGAAAACAGGAACCGCCGTACCCGATGCCAGCGTTGAGAAACGCCCGTCCGATGCGCCGATCCATGCCAATTCCATCCACCACCTGTTCGATGTTGGCATGGCTGGCCTCGCAGAGGGCTGACAACGCGTTGGCGTAGGAAATCTTGAGCGCCAGGAACGAGTTGGACGCGTGTTTGATGAGTTCGGCGGAATTGATGTCCGTAATGATGACCGGCGCATTAAAAGGCGCGTACACCTCTTGCATCGTGGCCACGGGCCGCTGGCTCGCGACGCCGATCACGATGCGCTCCGGCTTCATCTGGTCCTCGACGGCACACCCCTCGCGCATGAACTCCGGGTTGCTGATGACGTCGAAATCCACGCCGGCCTTGTTGTACCGCTTGATGGTTTCGGCCACTTTGAAACCGGTTTGAACCGGCACGGTGCTCTTGTCCACGAGGATGCGGTATTCCTTCAGCGCCCCGGCCACATCGCGGGCCACGCGTTCGACAAAACGCATATCCACCGAGCCATCAGGTCGCGGCGGCGTGGGCACGCCAATGAACACGACGTGGCCGTGACGAACGCCCTCGGCGATATCGGTGGTAAAACGCAGGCGACCAGCGGCGACGTTGCGGCGAACCAGCGGCTCCAAACCGGGTTCGTAAATGGGGATCTGGCCGGCCTGCAGCGTGGCGATCTTGGCCGGGTCGTTGTCCACGCACATGACGTCGTGCCCCTTTTCTGCAAAACACGTGCCGGTCACAAGACCGACATAACCAGTACCAATAATGGTGAGTTTCATACGTTGTGCCAAGTTGAGATTTGAACCCAGAGAATGCTACCGGCCTGCGTGGATGCGCAGGCCTGGCATGGTTTTCAGTGCGCAGGCGAGATAGACGTTGTATTCACTCACGCCGTTGCCAAATTCGTAATTGCTGAGGTTTAACGACACCTCCCAGTCGTGGAGATCGCGAATCAACGAATACTGTTGCACGAAGGTCCGGTTCACGGCGGTGTCCATCCCATAGAGAGCCCGGACGGCCCAGTTCTCAGTCAGGTTGATATGAGCCGAGAACGTGTAGTAATCGCTGTTGCCCCCGTATATGCCATCCACGTCCTGAATGTACCGCTTCGACAGGGCGATCTCCCACTTGCGCTCCTGGATGAAGCGGATCGCCGCATTGGCCTCCAGAAGCTGGGCCGTGCGCGAAACACGGCTGTCAAAATCAAACGCCAGCCACCGGAACGGACGCGCCTCCATCTCCGAATACACGTCGCTGATGGCGGACTGCCGGCGGACCGTCCCGTCCGTGGACACGTACGGGTTGGTTGTGCCACGAAATTCGGCGTACATGTTGGCGTTGACGAAATCCATCGTCTGGCCATCGCGTTTGGTCTGCAACTTGTTGCGAACACCCACCCGCATGGTTTCCTCGCGATCAATGGCATCCACCTGCCGGTTGGCCACTGGGTCCAACGACGTCAGCCGCGTGGTGGCCATGTTGGGATCGTACCGGCTCGTCGTGTCAAACTGGTAAAGCTGGTTCGGGCTCGTGTCCGTGCCCGGGATATAGGACCCCTCCGCCGTCGGCTGGATGATGTGCCGCAAGCCATGCACGTCCCAAAACGGGTCGTTGATATCATACACGTTCGAGAGCTTGAACGAACTTTCAAACCCCATCGGAAAACTGACCCGGGTGTTCTGGGAACCGGTGCCCTCGGGACTGTACGGTCCGCCGTCGGAAGGCGTGTACGTCAACGGCGAACTGCTGTACCATGTCTCCCGCACACCGACACGCGGCGTCACCGACAACCAGCCGAAATACATGTGCGGATAGCTGAACTGGTGCAACCAGTCGAAGCGGGTCACGTTGTAATCGTTCGGCACCTCGGAACCAGGAATCAACGGGTTCACAAAGCTGTTGGAATCAATGTTGGAAAAATGCTTTTGGAGATGTTCGGCGGTGAGCAAGCCGTCGTAGTACACCGGCGAACCAAAAACCTGCTGTCGCTTGATGTCCACGGCAAACCCGGGGATTTGCTCGGTCATCGTGTACACGTCGTTCACCGGCGGACGCGCCCAGAAAGAAATGGTGTAGCCCGGATCGTACTTCTCGATCTCAACCGTGCTCTGCGGTTGCGCCTGATGGCTGAATTCATCGCGGTAGAAATCCTCAATGATACGCGAGTCGCTTTGCCGGTTGATGTTCGCCTTGAACATGATGTCCTCGCGCAACGGCGTCTGGTCCTGCCATGTCACGCGATACCGGTCCGTGCGGACGTTCTCATACGGATTGCGCCACGCCTGGTTATTGGGGCTGGTGTCATGGGCAAAATAGGTGATCAACTTCCCCTGCCCCCATTTCTTGTCGGTATAATTCAAGTCCACGCCACCGGCAAAACCACGCTTTTGGCGGTAATCGGCACGGTAATCCCCTGACAACGATTCGTTCAGGTACCAGTTGTAGGCGGTCAACAGGTAGAACCCAAAACGGCCGTCGGAGCCCGGCTCGACCTCAAAACCCTGGCGCTCCTCCTTCAGCGAACGGCTCATCCAGGGCAGGTAGAAAACCGGCGTGTCGTCAATGCGCAGCGTCACGTCATGCGCCAGCACCTTGTCGCCGGGGTAGAACTCCATCGTGTCGGCCTTCAACCCCCAGTGCGGTTGCGGGTAATCGCAGGTCGTGAGCAGGCCGTTCTTGACGACGTACTTGGGCCCGACCTTCTCCGCATGGTCGCCGTGAATGAACCACGGGTAGTTGAACGCGCATGACTTGTCCAGAATCGTCTGCCCGGTTTCGAAGTTGTAGTAGAGATGGTCGCCGGTCCACTGGGCCATCTTGTCATACAAATGCACGTGTCCCTCCGCCCACAAGTCGTGCGTGACGGTATTGTAACGGGCATGGTCGGCCGTCAACCGGACCGGGCCGCGGGTGATGACCACGCCCTTGTCGGCATAGGCGATACTTGTGGTTTGGTCCATGCGGAGCGTGCCGTCCTCGGCCACCTCGATCCGCAAGTCGGGCATGGGTGCCGCCGGTTTCGCGGGCGCAACGGCGGGTTGAGTTGGAGGCGCAGCAAAACCCTGCGTTGCCAAAAGCAACGCAGCCACGCACCAACCCACAACTCGCCCTACCACGGGTGAAGCAAACACGGATGTTTTACCTATCAGAATGCTTTTATCGCTGGCAACTGAAAACGGTCCCTGCAATGTCCCGGCCAGTCGCGCCTGTCGCCGCACAGCCCGTCACACTGATCATAAAAAACCGGTGCACCCCCGTCGCGCAGGGGCTCTTCCGGCCATGGGCCCGCCGGCTTATCCAAACAACCACATGATCACCGGCAGGACCAGCAACAAGTACATGCCGGTGTTGACGACGAAAAGTGCGGAGGCTTCGCGTGGGCGCAATTTAAACATGTTGGCCAGCGCCACCATCGTCACCGAGGTGGGCACGAACGCCTGCACGATGTACACCTTCCAGCGAAGGTCGTGCAACGCCAGCGGCGTCCACGACGCCAGACCGGCCAAGGCCAGACCCACCAGCGCGCCGAGAGCAAACCGCATCACGGCCAACCCGGCCAGCATCCGCCACACCGCCCGCACATGCGAAACGTGCAGCAACAGCCCGATGGCGAAGAACGCCAGGGGCGTGATGCTGAACACCAGGATATCCAGTACATGCCAGGTGACAAACTGGATCGGCCGCGGCACGCCCATGGCCGAGAGCACGATGCCCAGCACCACCACCGGCAGTCCCACCGACCGCCAGTCGAAGAGGCTGCTGAGAATCAGTTTCCGCATGGAGGTCCCGGACCGTGTGGTGGAATAGTGGCGCGCGAGCGGAAACAACAGCAACACCATCGTCGGCGTGAACAACAGGATATAGACATTGGACAATCCCATGCCCGGCTCACCGTAGAGCAGGTAGAGCACGAAGGCCCCCATGGTGAACCCGTTGTTGCCCGTGCCGCCGGCCACGGCAAACAGGCCGGTTTCGGCGCGGTCGCTCGTCACAAACCGCGCCAGCGCCAGCGACAGGAACGTCATGGCCACGATGTGCGCCGAGGCGAACAACGGCAGCCCGATGTCCGTGACATGCAGCGTCGTACCCCAGATGCTCAAGCCGCCCACGATCGGATAAGCCCAGACGCCGACCAAGGTCATGATGGCCTTGGCCGTCCGGTCCCCCGCCCACTTGAAGCGCCGGCAAATGTAGCCGGCCACGGTGGACGCTATCACCGTGCCGGCCGCCACTGTCAATCGTATCGCCGTATCTGTCATCGAGTGTTCTTGTCTGTAACAGAATCGGGACCACGATACGTGAAAAAAACGGCCGCGTCACCTCGAACACGCCATGGGGCCTCCGTTGACCACGCTCGGGCCCGCGTGGTAGCGTCGGGGCGGTGACTTACGAGCAGACAATCGAGTATCTTTACGGCATCCAGCTTTTCGGCATCAAGCTGGGCCTGCAAAATGTCCGCGCCCTGCTGTCCTTGATGGGCAACCCGCACGAGACGTCGCCGCTGGCCGGTCGTTTCATCCACATCGCCGGCACCAACGGCAAGGGCAGCGTCGCCGCCATGTGCAACGCCATCGGCCAGCGCGCCGGCCTGCGCGTCGGTCTCTACACCTCCCCGCACCTGGTCAGTTTCTGCGAGCGCATCCAGGTGAACAACCAGCCTATCCCCGAATCGGAAGTGGTGCGGCTGGTGAGCGAGATGCGCCCGTTGATGCAAAAAGTCGCCACGATGACCGACCTCGCGCACCCGACGTTCTTCGAGGCGGTGACCGCGCTGGCGCTGCGTTATTTTCAGGAAGCCCGATGCGAGCTGGTCGTGTGGGAAACCGGCATGGGCGGACGGCTCGACGCCACCAACGTCGTCACACCCCTGGTCAGCGTGATCACCAACGTCCAGAAGGATCACGCAGCGTATCTTGGCGACACGGTGACAAAGATCGCCGCCGAAAAAGCCGGGATCATCAAACCCGGTGTGCCGGTCGTCACCGCGGACTCGGACCCGGATGCACTGGAGGTCATCACCCAGACGGCAACACAGGCGGGCGCGCCGCTGACCGTGGTCCGGCCGGAGGATTATCAACTTCTGGGAGATGACTTGTGCAGCCAGCGCATCCGTGTGCGCGGGATCGAATGCGCGGTTCCCCTGCTCGGCGCCCATCAGGCCATCAACGCCGCCACGGCCGTCACCGCGGCACAACTCGCATTGAAAGTGCCGGACGAGATGATCCGCAAAGGACTGGCGCGGACGCGATGGCCGGGCCGTTTTCACGTGCTCTCGGGCGAACCGCCCGTCGTGCTGGACGGCGCGCACAATCCGGCCGCCGCCGAGATGCTGGCAGCCACGCTTGACCGGCATTTCCCCGGACGGCCACGAACACTGATTCTCGGCATCCTGCGCGACAAGGACCGCGAGAACATCTGCCGCGCACTCGCACCCCGCGCGTCGCAGGTGCTCACCGTGCGGGTTCCCAGCGAACGCACCACCAGCCCGGCGGAACTGGCGGAGATTTGCCGGCAGGTCGCCCCAAGCGTGCCCGTGCGCAACGCGAACACCGTGGCCGCGGCGCTGGAAGAATGCTCCGAATTCGACGGTGTGGTGCTGGTGGCGGGCTCCCTGTATCTCGTGGGCGAAACCCTGGCGATGATGCAACGCCGTCGCATGGAGGCGGGAATCAACCAGTGAGCAAGAGCGGCCAGCCTCCGCACCTGCGGGCGGTGACGTTTGACGCCGGTGGGACGCTGCTCTACCCACACCCGTCCGTAGGCGAGATTTACGCGGAGGCCGCGCGACGGCACGGTGCGGTAGCCGACGCCAATGCGATGGAGGCTGCATTCCGCCAGACATGGGTGCTCTGCCATCACGACGATGCCGTCGCCAGGGCCGGCAATGTGAGCCAACGCGACTGGTGGCGCGAACTGGTGTTTCGCACACTGGAGATCGCGGGCGTGACCCCGCGGGATCGCGAAGCCTATTTCCACGAACTGTACGAATTGTTCGCACGACCGGAGGTATGGCGTCTCTTCCCGGACGCACTTGAAACCCTGACGACGGTGAAGCGGCTCGGACTGAAGGTCGGGCTGCTGTCTAACTGGGACCATCGCCTGCGACCGGTGCTGGAGGGGCTCGGTTTGATGCCCCTGCTGGATGCGGTGATCATCTCCTGCGAGGTGGGCGCGGAGAAACCTGCGCCAGACATTTTCCACGCCGCATGGGCGGCGCTGGGCGTGGCGCGCGGCGACGAGGTGTTGCATGTGGGCGACAGCTATCGTGACGATGTCTTGGGCGCCCAAGCGGTGGGCATGAACGTCGTCCTGGTGGAACGCGCCAGCAAACATTCGTGGGACGGCGCCACCATCCGGCATCTGGCGGAGCTGCCGCCACTGCTGGAGGATGGAAAAAAGTGGGGTTAAAAACCCGCTGTTTCCACTAAAAATCAACAAACTTGCAGAAAGGTGTTTGACGGCATTGCACGGGCGATGCTAGAGAGAGGGCGCTTTTTCCGCCGGGGGGAACCGGCGAGTCGGGCCGTAGCGCAGCTTGGTAGCGCGCTTGCTTGGGGTGCAAGAGGTCGAGAGTTCAAATCTCTCCGGCCCGACCATCGCTCAAAACCGCGTCCTGAAGTTGGACGCCTTCACATCAAACCGTCCACACTGTACAGGGTGACTCTTCCAGCCCTGCCCTTGAGGGCGTATTCACCCGCAGGCGTGGCTTTCACGCGGTCCTTCACGAGCGTGTACACCGTCTCGCTGATGAGCAGGTCTGTGCCGGTCTCCTTGTTGATGCCCTCGATACGCGAGGCGGTGTTCACCGTGTCACCGATGGCGGTGTATTCGCTACGCTGGGCCGAGCCCACCTCCCCCACCAACGCCACACCCGCGTGGATGCCCACACCGATCCTGATTTCGGGGTAGCCCTTCGCCTTCCACTGCGGCTGGAGCGCCGCCAGTTCCGTGCGCATCTCCAACGCCGCCGAGACGGCGCGCAGGGCATCGTCCTCCTGCCCCCGGCTGGTCGGCGCGCCCCAGAATGCCATGATGGCGTCGCCAATGTATTTGTCCAGCGTCCCGCCGTGCCGGGTAACGATGTCGGACATGGCCGTGAGATATTCGTTCAGTTGGACGATCAGGGTCTTGCGGTCGCCCTGCTCAAAAAGCGTGGTGAAACCGCGGATGTCCGAAAAGAAGACCACCAGATGCCGGTCCTGGGGCGCGAGCATCTGTTGCAGCGAACCAAACTCCTTCATCAACTCGTCGGCCACTTCCTTGGACACCTGCCGCTCCAGCGCCTGGCGCGCGCGACGCCGCTCCAGTTGCTCGGTCAGCAACTGCCACGCCGTGCCGCTGATGGCGATGGGGATCATGACCGCCACCGGCGCTACAAACGGAAGAATCCATTGATAGTGTGCAAACGCAACGTAACAGATCGCACCGTGGATGATCGCAACAATCAACGGAAACGTGAGTTTCAAGAGTGGATGATGGACAAACAAGAGCGACAAGACGGTGATGCCCGCGAAAGCAAAGATCAGCAGGATCGAAGTAAAGTTGGACTCCTCATGAAGTTCGTTGTGACGAAGCAAGGTGCTGATGGCGGCGGCATGTATCTCAACGCCGGGTGTGCTTTGCTCATTCGGCGTGGCGTGAACGTCGTGAAGGAAGTTCTGGGTGGGACCCACGAGCACAATCTTGCCTTTAAAAACCGCACCCTCGTTCAAAACCTGTTTCCACGCCTTTTTGTAGAAAAGGTAATAGTAGGGATACCGAGGGAATGGACGATCCAATTTGCCGTTTTCCAAGGGTCTCAAGCACGGGTAGTTAATGGTAACACAGGGTTGCTCATAAACCCACGCGGTGCGCGGATCCACCATGGTGGCAATACGCGCCGACACTGTCGGCAACCACTGTTGTGAGTCCTCCATCCACCACATGGGAGTCATCCGGCGCACGACGTTATCCAAATCAGCTTCAAAATTAACAGCCGCGCAAAAATTGGTCTGATCCATGCCCGTTGGAATCACGTCCGGGGTTGGAAACATCCATTTGCGACGACGCGCACCCTGGATATCTTCTTCCGCGAAGTTGGCACCAATAACTACGCGACCCGCCGCGCGCGCCAGAGCCTCACGCCACGCCTTGTCATCGTCGGGGCCGTATTTACTTGGTGATGAGAACAACAGGTCGAAGTCCACCACCTTGGCGCCCGCATCCAGCAATTTTTGCAGGACCACTCTATGCGCGCGTCGCGGCCACGGCCAGGTCCCAAGTATCTCCAGCCCGGGATTGTCTTGCAGTTCCTTCGGTGAAAAGGTGTCGGCAACAAACGACTCGTCGTCGATACCAATAATCACCACTTCCGGCAGCGGTGGCCGCCATCCGCGCCACGCAAACCGAACGTCAACCGTGGCAAGTTCCCACTGCGTCAGGAATTCCAGGCTG
>CAZAAF010000132.1:0-9832 GCA_964482575.1 uncultured Verrucomicrobiota bacterium
CGTGGACCTCGCCACGTGGGGCATGGAGGTGGACCTCACCGGCCCGGAGCACATTGACGGCAAGGCCACGTTCTCGCCCCGCGGCATCTACGATGCCCCGACGGATTTCGAGATTCATTACCGTTACGCCAACGGCCTGCAGATGGTGCTCGCCAGCGGCGAGGGATTCGGCGTGCAGTTCGAGGGCACGGACGGCTGGCTGCACATGGGCGGGTGGGATATCACCGCCAGTTCGAACGAGATCCTCAATTCGGTGATCCGTCCCGGCGAGAAGCGCGTGCGCATGGGCTCGCTGCATCATGCGGATTTCATCGATTGCGTCCTGTCGCGCCGCCAGCCGACCACGTATCCGGAATTGGGCCAGCGCGCCGCGAGCGTCTGCCATCTGGGCTACATCTCCTGCCGCCTCGGTCGTCCGCTGACGTGGGACCCGGCGCACGAGACATTCCCCGGCGATGCTGCCGCCAACCGGATGCTGGGCCGCGCCATGCGCGCGCCGTGGAATATCTGAGACGACGATCCGGGTTTTGTGAAGTGCGTGGACTCCCTGGTGGGTGTCCCGCCTTCAGGCGGTTGGATTAATGATCGGCCCGGCTGAAGCCGGGACACCAGCAGGTTTTCATCATGAACATGAGACTACAGATTCCGGTTTGTGTGATGCTGTTGAGCCTGCAGGCGGCGACCGCGCAGGAGATTCCCGCCGTGGCCGGCTGGCAGATGGCGCAGCCGACGCCCGGCACGCACCGTCTGTGCGTGGACCTGAACGCGCCGCACACGGGCAAAGGCTCGGGCAAGATCATCGGCACGGACTCCGGGAAGGGCGCGCGCGGCTGTTTCATCCAGGAGTTTTACAAGAAAACGGCGGTCAAACCCGGCCGCACGTATCGTTACGCGGTCAGTTATCGCACCTTGCCGGCGATGGAGGGGCGCGCGACCCTGCTGATTGACTGCTACACCGCCGAGGGCGAGAAAAGCCACAAGTCGCTCGTCTCCGAGAAGCTCGCCGCCAGTGGCGAATGGACGACGCGTTCGGGCGAGGTGGCGGTTCCCGAAAAGGTCGTGCGCGTGCGGATGCTGCTCTACCTGCACGGCCAGGGAACGGTCTGGTTCGACGACGCCTTTTTCGGCGACACGGCCGATGGCGCGCCAAACCTGCTGAAGAACGGCGGCATGGAGCCGCCGGGCTCGTATGTGTACGACCTCGCGCCGGAGAAGGGCGCAGGCCGCGTGAAGCTGGTGGCGGATTTCGAGAACAGCACGCTCGGTAAAGTGAAGGAAATCGGGCCGGATGAATTTTACGTGTACGCCTTCCCGGAGGACAAGCCGCATTCGCCCTTTCTCTGGTTTCACTTCCGCGTCGAGGGGTGCGAGGGGCGCGAGGTCACGTTCCACGTCAATCCCGCACCGCTTTCGCGCGAGAGCACGGGCGGCAACGGCACGCGGTTGCCGGTGATGAGCGATGACGGCGACACCTGGACCGGCATCGAGGAGAAGTCGTGGAACGAGGACGGCACGGTGCTGACGTTCAAGCAGAAGTTCACCAAGTCGCCCGCGTGGGTGGCGTCGTTCTTCCCGTTCACGGCGGACCACATCACGCGGTTCATCGCGCGGCAGAAGAACAACCCGTTCTTCTCGTCCCGTGTGCTCGGCAAGACACGGCAGGGCCGCGATATGCGGGCCTACGTGGTCACCGACACGGTTGTGCCGGAGGCGGACAAGCGGGTCATCCTGTTCACAACACTCCAGCACGACATGGAAACGACCGGTGCGATGGCGCAGGAAGGCCTTTGCGAGTTCCTGCTCTCCGACGACCCGCGCGCGGCGAAGCTGCGGCGCACGTTTGTCTTCTACATCGTGCCGCAGATGAACCCCGACGGCATCGCGAACGGCAACATGTATTGCCCGGTGGGCAACCAGAACCGCCAGTGGGGCCTCGGCACCGCGCCGGAGACGACGGTGATCGAGACGTTCGCGCGCGACCTGGTGGCGCACGGACGGACGATCGAGTTGTTCATGGATTTCCACGGCTGGTGCACGCCCGAGCGCACGACGCTCTTCATGACCTACGGCAAGGAACTCGCCGACGAGGCGACCGAGCGCGACGCGGTGCGGCTGGCCACCACGATCAAGTCGCGGCTGAGCGGCAAGGTGAGCACCTCCCTCTGGCGCAAACAGGTTGAAACGGTGACGAGCATCACCTCCGACGTGCGGCGGCTGGCGCCGGGGTGGATGAAGTTCGAGGCCGGGGCGCGTCTGGCCTACTCGATCGAGATTTTCGGCGAGGGCACCTGCACGCAGGAGCAGTATCACGAATGGGGCCGCCACTTCGCCGAAGGCATGGCGGAGTTTTTCGGGTTTTGAGGCGGGGCTGGACCGATGGACCGGCCGAAATGATGATGCGGCGTGCGGCTGCCGTGATAGGCGGGGCGTCGATACGAGCTTGAACCCGATCTTCCAGGCAATTCCGCCTTGTGCGGGCGGGACGGACGGCGTAAGAACGGCGTCACCATGAGAACTCCAATCTCCCTCTCCCTCGCGATGGCCATTTTGTGCGCCTGGACGGTCCAGGCCGATGATCTTCCCAAGACACTCATGACCGAGCGCGGCAAGCTGCTCTACAGCGACGACTTCACCGCGCTCGACGCCAAGATCTGGCGTGTGGCCAAGGGGAAATGGGAGATTGCCGACGGCGGGCTCAAGGGCGTGGAACTGAAATCGGACAATCACCCCGGCGTCGTCCGCCGCCCGTTTGCGTTCAAGGATGCCGTCATCCAGTTCGACGTGCAGGTCAACGGCTGCAAGCAGACCACGTTCAGCATCAACGAGGCGAAGGCGCACCTCGCCCGCGCGCTGTTCCTGCCGACGGGGTTCGCCGCGCAGAAGGACTCCCAGGACCACGGCGTGGCGGACAAGGCCGTGCGCTTCGCCAACGTCACGACGCCGATGAAGCCGGGCGAGTGGCACACGGTGGTTATCGAGTTTCTGGGCGAGGAGATGGTGACGACGATGGATGGCAAGACCATCGCCGGCGCGCACCCGGCACTCGGTCACGAGAAGGCGAATTTCGGTTTCACCGTGGTTGGCGACTCCGCCCTCTATCGCAACCTGCGCGTCTGGGAAGCCAGGCCGAACCCGGCGTGGGAGGAGAATAAGAAGCGGATTGTAGATGTGAAGAAATGAGATCGCCGGCAGGTCGTGTGCGGTGTGACGACCTTTGATTGGTATGTCGATATTTTGACGGGTAAAGTGAGTGAGGTGGATTCAACCCATTCTGGGTCGAGGGATCCCGGATGTCGTTACCCGGAGTAGGCGCGTTCCGCACAACCCCGGACTGAGTGACTTCAGTCCTTTCAGGATTGAGGAGGGTTGGCCGTCTGCCGTGCTAATTTCCCGCCGCGCTCTTCACGCACCTAAAACCGTACACATCGTAGCCGAGGCAGACATCGGGGAGACCGGGGTTGTCGGCGGCGCGGAACCAGGACGTGCATTTCTCGGGCGGGCTGTTCCAGTTGCCGCCGCGGATGACGCGTTTCGGGCCCTGCTCGGACCCGCGCGGGTCTTTCGCCGGGCTCTTGGCGTAAGAGTCGGCGGCGTAGAAATCGTTGCACCACTCACCGACGTTGCCGTGCATGTCGTGCAGGCCCCACGCGTTCGCCTGTTTCCCGCCGACCGGGTGCGTCGTCTTCTCCGAGTTGGCCTTGAACCAGGCGAAGGCCTTGAGTTGTGCGGCGTTGTCGCCGAACGCGTAGGCGGCGGTCGAGCCGGCGCGGCAGGCGTATTCCCACTCCGCCTCGGTCGGGAGCCGGTAGCCGTTGGCGGCGAAGTCGCATGCCCAGGTCGTCTCGTCGTAACAGGGCTTGAGATTCTCGGCGCGCGACCGGGCGTTGCAGTATTTCGCGGCCTGCGTCCAGCGCACCTGCTCGACCGGGTTGTTGTCGCCCTCGAACTTGGAAATGTTCACGCCCATCAGGTCCTCGTAGGACTTCTGCGCCACCTCGCGCGTGTCAATGTAGAACGCGCTGACGGAGACCTTGTGCGCGGGCTTGGCGTCGTCCGCGCCGGTGTCGTTGCCCATGGTGAACGCCCCGGCGGGGATCAATGCCATCTCGGCGCCGCTGGGTGTCTTGGCGATTTTTGGTTGCTGGGCTTGCGCCGAAGGCTGGCAGCAAACGAGCACGAGGCTGATCGCACTGATGATTGGAAATAGGAGACGGAGGGATGTGTTGTTCATGGTGGAAGCTGTCTCAAAGATGATTAAAGAAGGGCAAAATCATGATGTTCTCCTCAATGATGTTGCCTGTCATGGGTTTCGGATTTCCGGTCACAGATTCTAGTCGGCCGCCGCGCTTTCGTGGCCGAAGGCGCAATGGAGCACCTCCATCGTCCGCTCGCGCATCTCGCGCGCGAACTCGAACGCCGCATCGTCCTTCGCCTCCGTCATCCGGAGGGCGGCGCGCTGGCGCAGACGTTTGCTGAACATGCGGAACTCGCCGATGGCCGCGTCCTGGTTGCCGCCGATGGTGCGCGTGTCGCGGCCCAGTTGCTTGATCTTCTCGAGTTTCTTCTCGTGATCCTCGCTGCTGTCAATCAGCGGGATGACCTTGTCGATCAGCGCGTGCGCCGCGGGCGGCGTACGCTCGTCGAGCTTGTGCTTCTCGTAGATCTTCCCGAACTGCGCGAGATAGCCGTCGAACTCGTCCGCCAGCGGGGCCAGCGACGCGTTCCCGGCCTTCGTCTTCGCCACCCACGCGCGCGACTTCTTGCACCAGTCGAGGTACTCGTTGATCCGGCTGCGGATGTTGATGACGAAATTGTTCATCGCGTCGAGACGCTGCAGCAGTTGCGCCTTCTTCGCCTTTTCCTCGCCGGCATCGAACATCTTCTCGTACTCGCCGGTGACGGCGCAGGTGGCGGGCCATTTGTCGCGCTCGACGGGCCGGATGCGGAGGTCGTCGGGCAACGACGCCTTGGGCGTGCCGTCGAGCGCCATGGCCAGCACATCCATCATGCCCAGCGCGCCGTCCGGGCTGCCGTCGAGCGTGCCGAACGGGTAGAGCACCGCGGAGAGATTGTTGTCGTACTGGATGTCGGGCGTGCCGTCGAACTTCGTCTTGCGCAGGAAACAGGTGTCGCCCTCGATGCACGGCGGATACGCGAAACTGCCGCGCGCCGAGGTCCAGACGGTGCGCGCCTTTCGCAGGTCGAAGGTGACGCCTTCATACTCGGTCTTGCTCTTGCGGATGGGACATTTCCACGTGTCCGTCAGGCCGTCCGTCCGGCGGTAGTCGGCCCGCCACAACCCGCGGAACGGCACCTTCCAGTCCAGCTTCTTGTCCTTCACCGGGTCGAGGTCGCCCTGGCGCTGCTCATGCCAGATGGCGGGCGCAGCCAGCACCGCCACCCAGAGCACGGCACCCTTGTCCTTGGGAAACTCCAGTTCCGCCATGGAGATGGCGCGGCTCGCGCCGGAGCCGTCGAGGTCGAGATGCACCCGTTGTTGGGTGGAGGGCCAGACGGTCATGACAATCGCGTTGCCGTCCTCCAGCAGTTCCAGCAGCCGGTGTTCGCTCGGGAACCGCAACCGCGCCGCCTGCGTGTCGGCCGCGCCGACGAGCAGGTCGCCGCAGAAGGGATCCGGCAGCAACGCGTACTTCGCGCGCGCCTCGACGAGGATGGTGCCCGCGCCGTCGCCGGCTTCCACGGCGACGATCGGCTGGTTGCGCTTGACGGTGTAGCGGACGGCGAGCTTCCTGCCGGCCGTGGTGGTCGCGGTCGCTTCAAGGACGATTTTCCGCGACGAGTTCTCGATCACCTTGACCGAATCGATTGCCTGGGTTTTGTCGCCGTTCTTTGCAGCGGCGACCAGTGTCGGCCCCGGGACCATTTGTTCGCCGAGTCGGTAGTAGCATTCCGCGCCCTTGGCGTCCTTGCGCACGACCAGCGCGAGAAAGTTGTTCATGGCGCAGACGTCGCCCTTGCAGACGGCGTTGCAACCGCCCGCGGCGATTTCATTCCAGCCGGTCCGTCTGGTCACCGCCTCGCCGGCGAGCGGGGCAGGGGACGTCACCGCGATATCGAACAGCCGCGCGGCTTCGGACGCTTCTTCCTTCACCGCGAGTTGTTTGAACGGCACGTAGTCGCCCTCGTAGAGGCGGAACATGTCCGCGCGGTACTCGCTGTTGGGTTGCTCGCAACTGATGTAGGCGAACCATCCCTCGGGATAATCCTTGTCCACCTTGAACGTGTGATGAATCTCCGTCCAGTCGGCGCTGGTGAGCGTGACCTTCTCGCTGCCCATCGCGCGGGTATATGGTTTGGCGGCACGCTCGATCTGCAGCCAGACCGTCACCGGGGCCTTGGTGGCTTTCGCCATCACCGCGAAGGTGTAGGTCTTTCCCTTCTGGCCGCCGCTCACGCTCTGGCCGAACTGCGTGCCCCAGCCCTTCACTGCGCCGAGGGTGATCCGCGCGCTGCGATTGCCCGCCGCCGCGTCCGCGCCGTCCACGGTAAACCGGGCGGTCGTGTCGGTGTCCTTGTCGATGTGCCAGCCTTCCTCGTCGATGGCGCGCTTCTCGAAGCTGGGGTTGGCAAAAAGATTGTCCGCCGCCGTCGCCACCGGCGCGCCCAGGACGGCGAGCGCCAGCCACGCAACGGAAACCGCGCCACAATGAATGAGTCGATGGGTCACTGTTCCTCCTTTGAAAATAGGCGGGAACCCCGGGGACAACCGGCGCTTTGAAATGCCGCGCGCCGCCCGTGGGTCCTCAGGGCTTCTGTCGCTTGACGATGATCAAATAACTTTTTTTGGCAGGCTCGGCGACAAAGTCCCTGGGCCGGTCGTCGGCGTTGCCGCTGGTGGAGACGCACCAGAGCAGCGTGTCGCCTTCAATCTTGAAAATGCCGAAATACGCCTTGCCCTTGGCGTTGGTGGCGTCGAGGCCCTTGCCGTCGGCGGCGACCGTAACCTCGCCCTCGCCGACGGATTTCTCCTCGGGCAGGCGCAGGCCGCTGACGTGGTTGCCCTTGAAGGTCAGTTGCAGCGCGACGCCCTTGGCGGGATTGTCGCCCTTGCCTTCGCTGAACCGCGCGCCGCGCCAGGCGCCCTGCAGCGCCGTCGCCTCCGCGGCGGGGGATGTTGTCGGCAACAGCAGGAGCAAGCCGAGTCCTGCGGCCAGTGTGAGTCCCGGAATGGATGAGATGAGCGAGCGTTTCATGAAAGGTCTCCTCGTTGTCGATATGACGGATGCATCATCGGTTGCCGGCGGGCAGATGCGCGTGTCCCTCCGGCGCTGTCCGGCGCGGGACGTGTCCTCGGGCCCTGCCGACCGTTCGCCGCAGTATGCCAGTGCCGGACCCTTGGATACACCACAAAAGTGCGAAATTGTGAAACACCCGGCCGCGGGCGGTGTTGCAAAACGTGAAAAGGATTCCAATGAACAAACTGGTGGTGACCTGTTGTGCCGTCTGGCTCGGGGCCTGTCTCGCGTGTACCGCGGCGAAGAAACCGAATGTCCTGTTCATTGCCTCGGACGACATGCGGCCGCAGCTCGGCTGCTATGGCGACCCGCTGGTGAAATCCCCGAATCTCGACCGGCTCGCGGCGGGCGGGATGGTGTTCAAGCGCGCCTTCTGCCAGCAGGCGCTCTGTTCGCCGTCGCGGATTTCGTTGCTGTCGGGCCGGCATCCGTGGACGACGAAAATCTACAGCATCGGCCCGGCGTTGCGCACCACCCTGCCGGACATCGTGACGCTGCCGCAGCTTTTCAAGAACAACGGCTGGCTGACGCGCAGCCTCGGCAAGGTTTATCACGTCGGCATCGACGACCCGGATTCGTGGAGCGCGAAATCCTGGACGTCGAGGATGGCGCGGTATGACCCGGACAATGATGCGAAGGTCAAGGCCGCGGTGGCGAAACTGCGGGCCGCCGGCCAGTCGATTCCCCAAAAGGGCCGGGGCCTGCCCATATTTGCAGGGGACGCGTTTGCGTCGCCGGATTGTGATGACGACGCGTTGACGGATGGCGACATGACGCGCGAGGCGATCAAGGTGTTGGGCGATCTGGCGAAGAACCCGGACCAGCCTTTCTTCCTCGGTGTGGGGTTTGTGAATCCGCATGTCCCGTGGGTCGCGCCGAAGAAATACCGCGACCTTTACAACCCGGCGGACATCCGCATTCCCGACAACCGCTATCCGCCGCGCGGCGCCCCGGCCTACGCGGCAACCAGCGGCGATGATTTCTACTGGTACGCCAACGTGCCCAAGGACCGGAACATCACGGTTGAGTTCGGAACGGAGTGCCTGCGCAGTTATCTCGCCGCGATCAGCTACGTGGACGCCTGCGTCGGCCGGATTCTGGCGGCACTGGACTGGCTCGGCCTTCGCGACAACACGATCATCGTGTTCTGGGGCGATCACGGCTACTACATGGGCGAGCACAACTGGTGGGGCGGCAAACACAATAACTACGAGGGGGCCACGCACGCGCCGCTCATCGTGTCCGCGCCCGGCATGAAGGCCGCCGGCCGGAAGACGGACGCGCTGGTCGAGTTCGTGGACATCTTCCCGTCGCTCGCCGAGCTGGCGCACCTGACGCCGCCGGACGGGCTGGAAGGGCGGAGCTTTGCGCCGCTGCTGGACAATCCGTTGCTGCCGTGGAAGAAATCCGCCATCAGCGAGTACCCGAAGGGCGGCAAACAGGGCATCGCGATGCGGACGGACCGGTACCGGTACGTGGAATGGTATGACAAGTCCGGCCGACGGGCCGACCGCGAATTATACGATCACCAGACCGACCCGCAGGAGAACCAGAACATCGCGGACCGTCCTGAAAACGCCGCATTGATCGAGTCGCTCGCTGCTGAACTGCAGGCGTCCCGCGCTGCGCGCAAGGCGCAGTAAGGGCGGGGCAACCAGGGGGCAGAGTGTCCCGGTTGACCTTCCAGGTTGTCGAAAGAAGTTGTCTGTGTGCGGCGGGGACGCGATAACCGGCGGCGTTTTATGCGATCCCTTTTTAATTGGGTTTGTCTGGCGGTCCTGGCGTGGGTGCCGGTCGCGGTGGCGGACGATGCCGCCCGACAGGTCTTTGCGCACTACATGGTCTGCATCCCGACGTACGGCGGGAGCTCGACGGTGGAAGACTACCAGCGCGAAATCCGCGCCGCGCAGCAGGCGGGCATCGACGGTTTTGCGCTGAACTGTGGCGGTTGGACGTTGCGCGAGCCGCACTACAAGAAACGCACCCTGTTGATGTACGAGGCCGCCCGGAAGCTGGGCACAGGCTTCAAGCTCTTCATCTCGGCGGACCATGCCTCGGGGCTGACCTTCGAGGAAACGCGCGACATGGTGGAGAGCTTCCGGGATCATCCGAATCAGTTCCGTTGGAACGGCAGGCCGGTGCTTTCCACGTTCGGGGGCAAGCGCCCGCAGATGGAGTTCGTCCGCGCCGAGTTCACCGGGGCGCGCGCGATTGTCTATGTGCCGTTTTATTACCCGACGCCGGCGGCGGAGATGCCGACCCCGGCGCAGGTGGACCAGGTGTTCAACGACTGCAACGTCGTCGACGGGTTCTTCCACTTTGGCGCGGCCGGAACGCCCGCGCAGATCACGGCGAGCAACCAGTGGCTCGCCCGGCGCTGGCTCGGCGCGGGGAAGATTTTCATGGCGGGGGTCACGCCGTGCTACCGCGGGCTGGGCGGCAACTACCGCGTGTTTGAATCCCGCGGCTTCGAGGGGTTCGCGCAGCAGTGGGAAGGTGCGATTCGCGACGGGGCCACGTGGGTGGAGATCGTGACCTGGAACGACTGGGGCGAGGCGTCCTATGTCGCGCCGTTC
>CAZAAF010000133.1:0-503 GCA_964482575.1 uncultured Verrucomicrobiota bacterium
CCACAGCCGCCGGAAGCTGGCGGCGTCATGGATTTTGACCGCTACGAGTTGCTGGAGGAGATCGGCCGCGGCGGCATGGGCGTCGTTTACAAGGCGCGGCAAAAGGGGCTCGACCGCATCGTGGCGTTGAAGATCATCCTCGCCGGCCAGTTGGCGTCGCCGGAGGTGGTGCGCCGTTTCATGGCCGAGTCGCGCGCTGCAGCGCGCCTGCAGCATCCCAACATCGTCCGCGTCTTCGAGGCCGGTGAGTTCCAGGGCCGCCACTTTTTCGCGATGGAACACGTCGCGGGTTCCAATCTCGCCGCGCTCGCGCGTCGCGGCCCGCTCGATCCCGTGGAGGCCGCGCGGCTCGTCTGCACCGTCGCGCGCGCCGTGGAACATCTGCACGCGCAGGGGATCATCCATCGCGACCTGAAGCCGTCGAACATCCTGATCGACGAGAGCGGCCGGCCGTTTGTCACGGATTTCGGCCTCGCGAAGCTGCTGGACACGCAGGGCCAGGC
>CAZAAF010000133.1:513-2245 GCA_964482575.1 uncultured Verrucomicrobiota bacterium
GAGCGGGGTCATTGCCGGCACCCCGAGTTACATGCCGCCCGAACAGGCGGCGGGCCGCGCCGCGGACATCGGCCCGCGCAGCGATGTGTACAGCCTCGGCGCGATTCTCTACGAACTGCTGGCCGGACGCCCGCCGTTCCGCGCCGAGTCGCCGCTCGACACGCTGGTGCAGGTGATCGAGGGCGAGCCGACGCTCTTGCGCGATGTGAACCCGCGCGTGCCGCGCGAACTGGAGTTGATCTGTCTGCGCTGCCTGGAGAAGGTCCCCGAGGCGCGCTATGCCTCCGCCGCGGCGCTGGCGGATGACCTGGAGCGGTTCTTGAAGGGCGACACCGTCGAGGCGCGTCCGCACGGCGTGTGGCAGCAGACACGGCGCTGGGCGCGGCGCGAACCGGCGCTGGCGTCGCGGCTCATCGGCCTCGTCATTTGCGCCGCCATCGCGCAGGTCAACTACCTCTCGCTGCACAATGTCCCCCTGTCGTTGCACGTGAACGTCATGGTCACCCTGGCCGCCTGGATGCTGGTGTCCGTGGCGTGCCAGGCGCTCCTGCGGCACGACCGCTGGCCCCACGTGGCGCGCTTCGTCTGGTCCGCGGCTGATGTGCTGTTGCTCACGGCGATCCTGAAGATCGATGACGCGCTCCTCAGCCCCATCGTCGTCGGGTATCCGATGCTGATCGTGGCGTCGGGATTGTGGTTCCGGGTGCCGCTGGTGGCGTTCACGACCATCGTGTCCGCCCTTTGTTATGCCGCGCTGCTGGCCGACAATTTCGCCAGCGGCGGCATTTTCCAGCGATGGAACTGGCACGGGATCTTTCTTGTGACGCTCGGTGTGATCGGCTTTGTCGTCGCCTACCAGGTCCGCCGGGTCCGCGCCCTCAGCCGCTATTACGAAGGCCGTCCGCTGCCATGATCCGGTTTCTCGTGGTCACTTTTTGTGTCGCGGTGGTGGCGACCGCCCAAGCCGAAACCGTCGAGAGGAACGGAACGACATTCCAGACGTTCACGGTTTCACCCAGACAGGTCGAACTGTTCTGGCTCGATGCCGCGGGTCGGCCCTATCGTCAATTCAGCGCGCTGCAAGCCGCTTTGGACAAACAGTCGCGAAGCGTCCGATTCATGATGAATGCCGGCATTTTCGAGGAAGGCGGCATTCCCACCGGCCTGGTCGTCATCGATGGCAAATGTTTGCGCCCCCTGAACACAGCGGATGGCAACGGGAACTTCTTCCTGAAGCCCAACGGCGTGTTTTACGTGGAATCGGATGCGGCTCATGTGGTCTCGACTCCGGAGTATGCCGCACGAAAACCGTCGCCGCGCATTGCGACGCAGTCAGGCCCTCTGCTCCTCCAAAACGGCCGTATTCACCCGGCTTCTCAGCCCTCATCCCGGCATCGGTTGCACCGCAACGGTGTTGGTGTCCGGAAAGACGGCTCCGTGCTTTTTGCCATTACCGAGTTTGGCCAGTCTCGATTGCCCAACCTGTATGAATTCGCTGATTTCTTCCGGTCCCGGGATTGCGCCGATGCCCTTTTTCTCGACGGTGATCTTTCCCAGATGGTGGTGAACCCGAAAACGCCTCTTTCGTCCGGCAACCACTTCGGCGCTATTTTTGCCGTCTCGGAATCCAAAAAATGACTTTGCCGCCGTTCTGAAGGCTGGCCGGTTGTTTCAAATCGTGGGTTGCGTTAGAGTCCTCATGAAAAGGGGTCAGTCCTATAATCTTTGCGTG
>CAZAAF010000133.1:2345-9812 GCA_964482575.1 uncultured Verrucomicrobiota bacterium
TGAGGTGAATTCGTGTTCGTTGGTGCGTTGAACTGGCAATGCCCGTTCGGGCACGTAGCAGTGTCGGCTGTGCAAGGAGCGCGGCATGCCAGGGACCGGCAGATAAACCGACAAGGAGAATACGGGACGAAATGCAAAGATTATAGGACTGACCCCTTTTTTTCCTTTTTGCCAGCACAGATGAAATTCCTCATTCTGGCTGACATGGCACAGACACATTTATACCGGCGGTTTCCGTAGTGCCTATTGCGTTGGAAACCGCTTGTCTATCAATTCCCGTGCCTTCTTGAACATCTCATCTGCACGCGGCCCGAGGTCTTCTTCGGTATTTTTCTTTGTCCAGTATATCCTGATCATATACCGGTCTCGATAAATACGAAGGCCGTCATAAACAGACTCTTTATCGTGCACTTTGCCGTCGCGGGATCTAACGCAGGTGCGGTTCGATGTTGATTCAACGTTATCAACAAACCGGCTGCGGTCGGTATACTGACATTGATAGGCAAATTGTGCCGTCTTCTTGCGCTCCGCGTCAACGTTCTGACGCCTTATATCTTCCTTATCGCTGGCCATATGTTTCGCGAGATCATCTTCGGCATTCGCGCTTGTCTGAAATTCCTCCAGCCACAACGTCAGGCTGTCCACCCCAGATGCATTCTTTACTTCGGAATTCACCTGCATGTTCCGTGCAGGCTTGTCGGGAGTTCCCCCATAGGCTTCTTCAACCTTTGTTTGCGGCGATCCCGGGATGAATCGAGCATCAATCGTCTCGGTGTCTCCTTTCAGAAACCCCATCTTGACCTCTTCCAGAGAAAACTCGATGACTGCACCAGCCGTTCCACTTCCACGGTTGGTCACGAGCAGGCCGATCTTGATTTCACTCCCGCAGTATATCGACTCGTCCGTCTCGGTCTTCCCTCCTTTTCCCAGCATGCATGTGTAGCTTGTCTCCCTCTCCTTTACGGTGTAGAGGCGCACCACAATGCCCGCTTGGCTCGACGTGAGCCGGACTCTTGCCTTTACCCGTTTCGGTGATTCACACAGGAAGTATTTCGCTGTCAACGGTTCCATGTCCTCAACCGTCAAGACGCTGCTCTGATAATCCTTAAAGAAATGATTCCTAAAGAGCGGGGTCTGCCTGCGATTGATTCTAAGAACGGGATAAAGAGCATGCTTGGGCGGGTTCGACGTAAAACAATCGTCCGAGAAATCCGAAAAAAGCGATTCGATGCTTTCCAGGTTCCCGCCGCTCTCTTTCACAGCCGATTCGATGGCGCTGCGAGCCGTTGCAGTCATCCCGCTGTATTCCACGAGGATCTTGCGGATGATATCACGCCCATACCGTTGCGTGAGATAGAGGAAGAACGACATCGCTTCATCCCCCTGGTCAACCAGTGGCACGGAATCGAATTTCACGGGCGTCATATTGCCACTCGCTTTGATGGTCTCCTCGGCGAGTTCCGGATAGACCAGAATCTCCATGAGGTTGGCGGTTCCTTCGCGCATGAATTTCGCGGGACCCACCAGCTTGTAATACTGCATCTGGATACGGTGAAAATATTCGTGGGCAAGCGTCCGCTTCATCTCATGGATCGGGACGAGGTTCCCGTTGGGAAGGGTGCACCCGATGCTCATCGTCCCCGTCTTGGCCGCCTCGCCTGCGACTTCCGGCCTGATGGTATCCCCGCGAGCAGGGCCTGCCAGGTAGTCCCAACCATGGGCTACGGGATAAAGATAAACGACCTGGTTATTGGGAATCTTGTAGTCCCACGCATTGTATAGTCCCCATATCTTCTCAAGTTCATCGCCAATCGCTTTCACATAGGGCGGTTCTTCCGGCTGACCTGCTTTCGCGAGAAGCGGACGGATCTTGTCATAAGAGATCGAGAAATGTCCGGTCATGTAACACTTGCCACGCTCAGGATGGACTCCAAAGTAACATGCTGGAGCGCCCGAAGGCTCCTTGGTCTGCTGGCCATGAACAAGACTGGCGGCTGTCAGGCCAACGGCAACAATGGTGAGTGCAATTCGTTTCATGGCAAGTCGTTTGATAATGATGCCGTGTTCGATCCGAACGATATTATGAGTGGAGATACTTCCGGTTCAAGTTTTTCGCTACTTCTGCAACCTTCGCCACAACGCTTCGATAATCACGGCAACAGCCCCATCTGGGAAAAGGGGTCAGTCCTATAATCTTTGCGTGTGAGGTGAATTCGTGTTCGTTGGTGCGTTGAACTGGCAATGCCCGTTCGGGCACGCGGGGTTGTTGGCTGTACAAGGAGCGCGGCATACCAAGGATCGGTCGCTGGCCGGCATTGCCGACCGCGCCGAGGCTGAAATGTCGAATGCAAAGGGCGTGTTGCCCAAAGGCGAAGCTGCGCACATGTGGCGCAGGCCGCGTCCCCGATGCGGCGTTTTTGTGGGGAGAACGGGGACGCCCGGTGGGGGCACCAGGCCTGCATCGTCTGCAAGCGCCTTTGGGCAACGCACCCCAATAGATGTGACCCCAATTCCGTTGCTGTTTCCGCCAGTTTCGCCAGCGGCGGCATTTTCCAGCGATGGAACTGGCACGGGATCTTTCTCGTGACGCTCGGCGTGATCGGCTTCGTCGTCGCCTACCAGGTCCGCCGGGTCCGCGCCCTCAGCCGCTATTACGAAGGCCGTCCGCTGCCATGATCCGGTCTCGCGTGGTTGCGCCGAGGCTGGCCGGTTGTTTCACCCTGTAGGTTGCGTTACACTGTCTTCATCGTGTCCCTGAACCGTCGCGCGTTTTTGAAGAAAGCCCTGTGGTCCGGCGCCGCCCTGACCGCCGGCACCGCGGCCTATGCCACGTGGGTGGAACCGGCCTGGGTGCAGGTGAACCGGGTGCGCGTGGCCGTGCGCGGACTGCCCCGCGCGTTCGACGGGCTGACCATCGCGCACCTGAGCGATCTGCACCGGAGCTACGCGGTCAGTTCGGCCTATCTAAACCGTTGCATCGACCTCGCCAACGCGTTGGAGCCGGACCTGATGGTGTTCACCGGCGATTACCTGACCTACATCCTGGATTTGCGCGCGGTGCTGGAGCCCGCGGTGATCAGCGACCGGCGGAAGGCGCCGGACTATGTGCGCGACGTGGCGGCGTGCATCGGCCGTGCCCGCGCCCGGCACGGGGTGTTCGCGTGCCTGGGAAATCACGACCGTTGGTTCAGCGCGGGAACGGTGGCGGATGCGCTCCGCGGCGCGGGTGCAACGGTGCTGCGCGACGCGCACACGGTTGTGAATGTCCACGGCGAGCCGTTGCCCATCGTCGGCATTGACGATCCCTGGGGCGGTTGGGCGAATACGACGCGCGCCTTTGCCGGCGTGGAGGCGCCGTTCGTGCTGGCGTTGATGCACCGGCCGGATTTTTTTGAGCACTGGGTTCGCCGGGGCGCCCACCTCATCCTGGCGGGACACACGCACGGCGGGCAGATTCGGCTCCCGTGGGTCAAACCGTTCATCCGGTCGCGCTACGGTCGGAAATACCCGCACGGGTTGTTTCACCGGGACGACGTCCACCTGTATGTCACCCGCGGGGTTGGCGTGACCCCTCCCTCCGTGCGGTTCAACTGTCCGCCGGAGATTGCCCTTCTCCGGCTCGAAACGGCTTGAATCGGGGGGAACGGGCGTGGCCATGCCCGTCCGGATACCGTCGGGCCCATGATTTTGGAGTCAAGGATGGCTTGACGCCTTCGTTTGAATTTGCGAAAGGTCGTGGGGAAGTCATCCGATTATGAAACCTTTAATTCTGGCCACCAGTCTTCTTGCCGTCACCGTCCTGTTTTCAGGCTGCGCCTCCACGGACAGTGGGGCGCGCGTGTCGCCGGCGCAGCAGCAGCGCGTGGCCCGGCTCGGGGTGCTGGCGCAGTTGCCGCCCTACTACGGGCCGAAGAAAATCGTGGCGGTCATGGATTTCCAGAACAAGTCCAGCTACAAGGGCCAGTTGGAACTCGGGACGGGCATGGCCGACTCGTTGACCGATGCGATCGTCCGCAGCGAGCGGTTCATCGTGGTGGAGCGCCAGCAGATCAAGAACGTCCTGAAGGAACAGGATTTCGCGCAGACGGGCCGCACGTCCGAGGCCAGCGCGCCCAAGATCGGGCGGGTGTTGAACACGCAGGCGATGATCTTCGGGTCGGTGGTGGACTTCAGCGAAACCCAGCAACAGAACCAGGGCTTCGGCTACCAGGGCTTCAACCTGAACTTCGCGCATGCGGAGGCGAAGGTGACCATCGCCATCCGGCTGGTGGATTCGCAATCGGGGCAGGTGCTCGACAGCCAGCAGGTGCAGGGCAAGGCGGAGAAGAACGCGGTGGGCCTCAGCTACACGGAGAAGGACTTCAAGTTCGGCACGGCCGCCTTTGCCAAGACGCCGCTGGGCCAGGCCACGCAGGACGCGATCGACAAGGCGGTGATGTTCATCTGCCAGCGCATGGAAAAGGTGGCTTGGGAAGGGCGCGTCATCGAGGCGAAGGACGACGGGGTTTACATCAACGCGGGCGAACAGCAGGGCATCGCCCTGGGCGACTGCTTCATCGTCTTCCATGAGGACGAGGCCATGGTGGATCCCTCCACCGGACTGCAGCTCGGCGCGCCGCGCAAGGAAATCGGCGCCATCGAAGTGGTGGATGTGCAGCCGAAGTTCTCCATCGCCAAAATCCTCAAGGGAAGCGGCTTTGCCCGCAAGAACGTGGTGCGCTTCGTGCCGGCCGTGCAGGTCAAGGGCCCGGCCCCCGTGGTCAACCGCACCGTGCCGCCGCCGCCGGACACCCCCCGCGTCGCCAAGGCGCGCGAGATGCTCAGCCGCCGCGACACCGGCGGCGCCCTGCGCGAACTGGACAACGCCTTGAAGGAGAATCCCAATGACGCCGCCGCCGCCATGCTGAAGGTCCAGTTGGAAATGGAGCGCCGGAACTATCGCGCGGCCGTCCCGGTTGCCGCGATGCTGGCCTCCCTGCGTCCCGACGATCCCGCCGCGTTGATGCTGGCGGGGCGCGTGCAGTTCGAAGGCGGGGATTATGCCGGCGCCGTCGCCACGCTCAACCGGCTGCTGACGCTGGACGCGAACCTTGTCGAAGGGCTGGTGTTGCGCAGCCAGGCACTGGCTGAGACCGGCGATTCGGCGGGTTCCAACCGCGACATGCGCCGCGCCATCAACCTCGGCTATCAGCCCCAGGGCGCCGGCGGGAGATAGGAGCAACGGCCAGGCAGGATGGCGGCCTACTGTTCAATCTGAAACGACGGCCCGTTCCCGCCGAGCGCGTTCATTTCGCGTTTCGCGGTTTGGCCGCCCGTTCAGGGCAGACCACGACTCTTTCGCGGCGGCGCGACGGTTCCCTTCCTAACCCTTCTTCTGTTCCTTCACCCAGGTATCCCGCAGGGTGATGGTCCGGTTGAAGACCGGCTTGCCGGGCTTCGAGTCGAGGTCGAGCGCGAAATAACCGAGCCGCTCGTATTGATAACGCTCGTTCGCGGACGCCTTCGCCAGCGACGGTTCCAGCTTCGCGGACAGGACTTCCAGCGAGTGCGGGTTGATGTCTTTCTTGAAATCACCCTCCGCGCCGGGTTCCGGCACGGTGAAGAGCCGGTCATACATCCGCACGTCGGCCTCCACGGCATGCGCCGCGCTGACCCAGTGGAGGGTGCCCTTGACCTTGCGGTTGGCCGTGGGGCCGCCGGCCTTGCTGCCGAGATCGGCCGTGCAGCGCAATTCCACCACCTGGCCCGCGGCGTCCTTCACAACCTCGTCGCACTTGACGATGTAGCCGTATTTCAGGCGCACCTCGCCGCCGGGGCGGAGCCGGAAATATTTCGGCGGCGGCGTCTCCATGAAATCGTCGCGCTCGATCCAGAGGGCGCGGCTGAACGGCACCTTGCGCGTGCCCGCGGCCGGGTCCTCGGGATTGTTGATGGCGTCGAGTTCCTCGACATGGTTGTCCGGCAGGTTGGTGATGACGATCTTGAGCGGCCGCAGCACCGCGAGCCGGCGCAACGCATGGCGGTTGAGGTCCTCGCGGATGATGTTCTCCAGCACCGCCACGTCGGTGAGACTGTCGCGCTTGGTGACGCCGATATTATAGGCGAACTGCCGCAGCGCCCGCGCCGGCACGCCGCGCCGCCGGATGCCGCTGATGGTGGGCATCCGCGGATCGTCCCAGCCGGTGACGATGTTCTCGTTCACAAGCTGGAGCAGCTTGCGCTTGCTCATCACGGTATAGGTGACGTTGAGCCGCGCGAACTCGAACTGGTGCGGCAACGGCCTCGGCAGACCGAGGTTTTCCAGGATCCAGTCGTAGAGCGGGCGGTGGACCTCGAACTCCAGCGTGCAGATGGAGTGCGTCACGCCCTCGATGTAGTCGCTCAGGCAGTGGGCGAAGTCATACATCGGGTAGATGCACCAGGCCGCGCCGGTGTGATGATGCTCGGCGTGCCGGATGCGATAGATCACCGGGTCGCGCATCCAGATGTTCGGCGAGACCATGTCGATCTTCGCCCGCAGCGTGCGCGAGCCGTCGGGGAACTCCCCCGCGCGCATCCGTTGGAACAGGTCGAGGCTCTCCTCGATGGAGCGGTCGCGATAGTGGCTGGCCTCGCTCGCCTTCTCCGGCGAACCGCGCATCTTGTCCACCTCCTCGGCGGTGTGATCGCAGACGTAGGCCTTGCCGAGGCGGATGAGCTGCAGCGCGTATTGGTAAATCTGCTCGAAATAATCCGACGCGTAGAACGGCTCCACGGACCCGGCGGACCGGGCGGTGGGGCCGAGGTGGAAATCGGGCTTGCCGTTGACCGTGATCGCCTCCGGCGTCTTGCCCTTCGCCTTGAGGCCGAGCCGGTCGTCGGCCCAGCCCTCGATCAGCCAGTCCACGTCCTGCTGGATGCTCTCGACGTACTCGACATCCTCCTTCGTCGGGTTGGTGTCGTCCATGCGCAGGTTGCACTGGCCGCGAAACTCGCGGGCGATGCCGAAGTTCAGGCAGATGCTCTTGGCGTGGCCAATGTGCAGGTAGCCGTTCGGCTCCGGCGGGAAACGCGTGACGATCTTCGGGTACTTGCCGGCGGTGACGTCCGCCGTGACGATGTCACGAATAAAGTCGGAGGGCGTCGGTGCACTGCCGGCGCCTTCGGGCGTGGAATGTGTCGGATTAACCATGGGCCTATATTAGACAGCCGTGCCCCAGATGCAAACCGCAATCCGCAGGGGCGGGGGAGCCCGCCGTCCGCGCCCCAAACCCCCGGGAACCGGCCCCCGGACTACTACTTTTGGCGATACAAAAAAACAGTTTACGGTGGCGGCGCAACTGTTACTATCGCCCGCCATGTTCGTAGAACCGATGACAACCTGCATCAGGAGAACACCCCCCATGAATCGTCGCCACTTTTTGAAAACCACCGCCGCCGTCGGAGCCGGATGGCTCCTGTTGCCGAGCGGTGCCCGCGCCGGCAAGA
>CAZAAF010000134.1:0-9794 GCA_964482575.1 uncultured Verrucomicrobiota bacterium
ATCCTTGCCGGCAAACATCTGTTGCTTCGTGAAAAGAACGCCGGCAAGGATGCCGGCGCTACGGTTTCGGTCTTCCGTGGAGGCTCGACGGAGTCTCGCCCCACCGGATTGGGTTGCGGCATCGCTGCGATACGGATGGATGAATTTCACTTTTTCTGTCTGGACGGTGTTTCAACCGCCAGCCGACTGTCGAACCAGCCGAGCGTCTCCCGCCACATCTCCGGCGTATAGACGTGGCCGACACCGGGATAAACCACACTGCGAAAATCGTCGTTCTTGTCGTACAAGCACCACGCGGGACCGGCCGCGTCCTCGATCTTGTGAATACCCGGCACGGGCGACCCGCCGTCGTCGCCCCCGGCCAGCGAGAGGAACGCCCGCGGCGCGATGCAGGCCACGACCGCCTCGGTATCGAAGTGGTTCAACAATCCCGGAACGAAATAATAAATGCCGTGCGCTTTCAGCATCTGCGACTCGATGAGATCGCGATAGCGCGTGAGGCAGCAGACGGCGACGCCGGCCTTCGGGCGGTCGTCGAGCGCCATGAGCCACCACGTTCGCGTCGCGCCCATGCTGATGCCGTTGACACCGATGCGCTTCGCGTCCACCTCCGGCCGCGAACAGAGATAGTCCAGCGCCATGAGATCGTCGCGCACGATCATGCCCCAGAGCGTGCGCCCGACCCAGAGGTTGAACTTCGATGCCGACATCTCGCCTGCGCCGCCCTTCAGACCGTCCGCGCCGCGTCCGTCGCGCTCGCCGAAGCCATACGAATCAATCGCCATCACCGCGTACCCGCGCGCGACCAGCGCCGGGCCGGCGGGTTCGGGCGTGTATTTCGCCTCCATCAACGCGGCCTTGCCGAGAGCATACTGGCCGCCGTGCCAGTGGTTCCAGAGGATCGCGGGCGCCTTGCCCGAAACGTTCTTCGGCAGCAGCAACAGGCCGGGCACGGTGGCGCCGGCGCCGTTGTCGAACTCAAACCGCTCCAGCCAGTAGGCGCCCTTGTCCTCGCGGGCGAGCGTCTTCACCTTCGGGACCCGGGGGCGCGGCGGGAGCTTGCCGAGCAACTGCCAGAGCGTGGCGCGCACATCGGCGCGCTGCTTCTCGAAAGCCTTGCGCGTTTTGGCAACGTGGAAATCCGGCGCGAGCGGAGCGTGTTCGAGCCAGCGTTGCGTGTCGGCGGGGTCCTGGGCCATGGCGGCATTCTGGGCGAAGACCGCGCCCAGGACAAGCAGAGAGCAGACGGCACGCCGTGCCGCCAATCCATGGTTGATCATGACAAGGTTCTTTCCGGCCGCCCTAGCGCGCAAACCGCAGTGCATAGAGATCGGCATCCTTCAACTCCAACCGCAAGCGCACCGGCTTGCCCGCGAATTTGCTCACGTCGGTGCGGGACTTCCATTTCACCGCGCGCTCGATGGAATCGCCGGTGATGGGTGTGCAATCCCCAAGCGTACAACCGGGCAGCGGCTGGCCGGATGCGTCCTGCAGTTCGACGCGGGTCGGGCCGCGGCTCGCGATGTTCAGCAGAAGTTTCGCGCCGGCGAATGTCAGCGGCCGGGTCACCAGCGTGCCCTCGCCCGCCGCGTGCGCGGAGACAAAACCATCGGTGCGGAAGGTGAACCGGCGCACACGGCTGCCGGGCCCGGCGTAGTACGCCTCCGTCGCATACACCGACAGCTCGCGGCCGTTGCCGGGAAGCTGGAGCAGGCCGTAGGCCATGTAATTGCTGCGGTTGCCGTCGCGGTCCTTCGGCGCGGTAATCGGGATCAACTCCTCGCGCCACCGGCGGAACAGCGCGCCGTCGCGGCTGGTCATGAAGACCGGCTCCACCTGCTGGGTCTTCGGCTGGTAGCGCGTCGGGAACCCGGTGAACAGATACGGCGCGCGCGGGTAAGGCTGGATGGCATTGGTATAGAGATGCTCCGCCGGCGAATCCTCATACCGGAGGTCGGCCTGGTTCTCCCAATGAATGAAGTCCTTCGAGGTCGCGGTGCGGATGGCGCGCACGCCCTCGGGTTTCCAGCCGCGCTCGTCGGTGTGCCCGGCCGTGAAATAGCGCCAGTAGGCGCGATACTCGCCGCGCCCGGCGTCCCAGAACGCGATGTTCTGGGAATCGAATGCGCCCGCCGTGATGACCGCGTCGGCCATCCGCGTCCAGTGGATGCCGTCGCGCGACTTGAGCGCGTCCAGGCAGGGCTTTTTCTTCCCGTTGACCAGTATCGAGCCGACGGCCAGCGCCTTGTACCGGGCATCGGGCGAGCACGCGGGGTTGTCGTCCCGGAGCGGCGCGAAATTGTGCGCACCTTCGCCGGTCCAGATAATGTTGTTGTGTTTGGAACCCTGGAACTCAAACAGTCCCAGATCCGGTTTCTTCCACTTCAACCCGTCGCGGCTCTCGGCGTAGCAGGTAAGTTCCGTGTGCGCCGTCTTCTTCGTCTTCTCGTCGTAATGCCAGCCGCGGTAATAAACGCGGAACCGGTCCTTGTCGCGAAGGAACGTGTAGTAACCGGAGGTGTTGCCCTCCCACGGCGCGTCGCACACGAGCACAAACTCGCGCGCTTCCGGTTTGTGCAGCGCCAGTTCGACGCCGGTCTTGCTCGCGATGAGAAAGTCGTCCACGAACAGCTCGCGCCGCGACCCGATGTCGAGCGCGGACGTTGGCGGCGCCGAGTCCGCCGCCCTCAAGGGCGTCGAAACCAGCGTGATCAAGCCCCAAAGCACCAGCCTTCCGGCGAACCGGTTTGCGTAACGAGTCTTCATGTTGCAGTCCCTGTTTGTTGTTGTTTACGGACAAGTCATCCGCCTCTGCAACCATCCCAGGAGCAGAGGCAACGTCACCAGCACAACTCCCGCCAATATCCCGAGGTGGGTGACCTCCAACCAGGGATCGTCAAATTCCAGCACGACATCGTGACTTCCCGCCCGCGGCAGCAGGACGGCCTGGAAGGCGTGGTCGGCGCGGAAGACCCTGGACGAGATGCCGTTGACCCGGGCCTTCCAATGGCTGTTGTAGTTGTTGCTCACCACCAACGCCCCCGGCGTGGAAGTGGAAAGGCGGTATTCCAACCTGTCGGGAGAATAATGCACCAGCTCGCACGTGTCGGCGGAGGACCCCGTCGTGCCGCCGGCTTTTCCCATCGTCAGAGGCCGGATGTCGTTCGCCGACGTGTCGCTCCCGGAGAAATAGACCCTGTCCTTGAGTTCGTCCACGGATGCGCGCGAAAGGGCATCCAGGACTTCGACGTCGCTTTTCAGGAGGGCGGTCTGGCGGACGAGGAATCCCCTCGGCAGCGTATCCTTCAACGTATAGATGTAACAGGACTTCAGCGTCCCCTTCCCCTGCAGAGGCTTTTTCAGGAACGGGAACACGGCGCCCACGCGGCCGGCCCAGGCATGGAGCGTCATCTGGGAATCCAGCGGCTCCTCGCGCACGCTTTCGGAAACCCGCTCCAACTGCGGCGAGGGTTCGGAGGAAACGAGGTGCTTCACATTGGCCAGGGCGAGCAACGGCCAGCGGAATTCCATCTTCCGGTTCCCGTTCATCAGGCTGAGGTCGTACCAGTACGCGTCGAAATGATCCTCGGCTTTCTTCTCGGTCAACTGGGGCATGACGATCCGTTTGAAGACATCCTTGTACCGCCGGTTGGCGATCGGTCCGCGGGAGTCCACGGCTTCCCATCCGTAATGAACCAGGATGGACGGCCACAAACTGCCGACCGTGCCGGCGCGCCATGGTCCCGGGTCCTGCGCCCGGAGCGTTTGCAGGAAGGAGTAATTGTCCATCGTCACGCTGTAGGGCGTGTTCTCCGACTCGTCGCCGCCAAACTTGAACATGCGGACCGAGAAAAGCACCAGCAACGTCCCCATCACCACGACGCGGGTCCGGCGCCGCCCCTCATCCATCGGAACGGTTTCCTGCGCACCGGCCCTCCAAAACAGCCACGCCAGCCAGCCAAAAAGCAGGATGACGGGCGCTTCGCAGGGACGTACCCGGAAGAGACCTACGCAAATCGCGAGAACCGCCACAACGAGACTACCGACGATGATCCTTCGGAGCGGGATGGAAAAACCCGACAGGAATTTCATCCACCCGTCGAAACCGCGGCGGTTCGCGATCCAGAGAAGCGCCACGAGGCACAGGTTGACGGTCAGCGTCCGCTTGGAGACCACGCCCGTGCACGTCAGCACGATCAACAACGCCGCACTCCACGCCAGCAGCTTGTGGTATCGCGCCTCGTACCCGGGGCGGCGCTTCATCTCGTCCCATCCCACCACCGCCACGAGCGCCGCGGCAAAGGGCGTCACCCAGATGAAATGAACGAGGTCCATCCTGGCAAACAACGTGCCGGCGAAAACCCGCGCCAGGGGCGAATCGAAGAAGCAGGAAACGACCAGCACCGCGGCCCAAATCCAGAAATACCTCCGCACCCGCCGGGACACCGCCAGCAGGCCCGCCGCGGCCATTACCGGCGCGAACGTCATGGACCGCGACAACGCGATGGCCGTCTGTTGTCCCAGCACGGTGAGGAATTCGCGGAGGCCCTGGAGATCGGGCAGGCGCCAGGCGTCAAAATGCCGTGCCGCTTCCGGCGAGTACCCCAGCAGCGCATAGAACACGGGCGCACACCCCAGGACGTAACCCGACCACAGGATGCCCCACCCGAAAAAGGCCGTGACAGCCGTGCGCCGGTTCCGCATCACCTTCGCATCCAGTGCCAGGAGGACCCCCTGCAGCAGCGCGAAGTAAGGCAGCGTCAGGATGGGATAGGACAGCAGCAACATCGCCCCCACGCCCAGCAGGGGCTTGAGGATGCGCCGGGGCTGATGCCAGTTCTCCCACACATCCAACGTCCAGACATAGAACAGGGGAAAGGCATAATCGAACACCATCTCGGGCGCATTATTGAGCTGGATTTGGGAGGCACACTCGAAGAAAGCCGCTCCCAGGAAGGCGTTCCTCGCGGACATCTCCATCCGCTCCTTCAGCAACCGGAACATCCCCCATCCTGCGGCCGCCATCAGCCCCATCCACAGGACCCCGTAAATCAACCAGAGCGGCAGGACCCCGGCCAGGACACAGAGGACGTAGAAGGGCGTGTGATGCCAGACGTAGGCGGGCATGCCGCCGGCATAGTGGGGATACCACGAGAAGAACCCGTGCTGAAAGAGCAGCTTCCCCAGAGGCTCGTATCGCAGGAAATCCGAGTCGAACACGTCATGGACGCGGATCGCCGCCCACGGACCCAGCACCAGCTTGTCCACATAGAACGCCACCACCAGCGCCATCAGCGCCATGCCGGCGCCCCGGCCGTCCCAATCGGGATTGTGCAGTCGCGAAGGCCAGAGGCCCAGGTCGCGGATGAACGAGTTGAGTCTTCGCATAAGCCGACGGGAGTCTGGATGCCGTGGCACGTCCGGACAGCCACGCACGCGCGTGTCCTCCAAGCGGGTCCAAACTCGCGGGCCATCCTAGGCTGCCGGCCGGCATCGCTCAAGGCCAAAGCCGGTCCACTCGCCTCTTGACGCCCCGGCGCATTGCCCGCACCATCCGCCCCAACAAGGCGCGCCTTATGAACCCAGCATCCACAACTCCCGCCACATCGCCCTCCAACTCGTCCGGCGCATTCGCCGTTACGAGCCTGGTGCTGGGCATCCTCGCCACGGTTTTCAGCCTGTTCCTCATCGGCGGGATGCTCGGCATTGTGGGGTTGATCCTCGGCATCCTCCACCTCCGGCGGCGAACCGGCCGGAACGCGATGGCCTGGTGGGGCGCCGGGCTTTCAGTGGCCGGCATCGGCCTGAGCATCCTCTTCGCCGGCCTCTACGTCGTCGGTATCAAGGCGATGATGAAGAGCGTCGGCAGCAGCTCGGCGTTGCAGGTCTGGCAGGGCGTCGCCGCGCCGGATATCACGGTCACCACCCTCGACGGCCAGAAAATCACCCTGAGTGAACTCAAGGGAAAACGCGTGGTGCTCGATTTCTGGGCCACGTGGTGCCCGCCGTGCCGCAAGGAAATCCCTCACTTTGTCCGGTTGTTCAAGGAAACGTCACGGGAGGAGCTGGTCATCGTGGGCATCAGTTCCGAAAAAGAGGATGTGCTCCGGGAGTTTGCCAAGAAACAGGGTGTGAACTACCCGCTCGGGACCGCGCAAGACCGGCGCCCGCCCTACTCCAGCGTGACGTCCATCCCCACCACGTTCTTCATCGACCGCCGCGGGATCATCCAGCACATCGCCGTCGGTTATCACGATTTCGAGGCGCTCAAGGAACACGCCCTGGAAAAAGATACCGAAGGCGAACCGAAACAGCCGCCGCCATCGCCGAAACCCGTGGCACCCGCAAAACTGGTCTTGAAGTAGATCGTTTTCCGCCGCGGGTCACCACGACGGTTTGCGGTTCTTCGCAAACCACTCGCGCAACAGCTTCTCGCGTTCGGTCGGCGTGGGTGACGGCTGCGTGTTCGCGCGGTCTTCGCCGTGCTCGACGCTCCAGCCGCTCCATTCGCGATACGCGTGGTAACACCAGTCCCAGCCATGCGCCTCGAAGATGTCGATCACATCCTTCAGGTAGCGGCAGGCGCTGCCTTCCGGCGCCCAGCGGATGGCGCTGAACTCACCTATATAGATATGGACGCCGTACCGCTGCTGGAACTCCACGACCGGGCGCAACGCTTCCTCCAACGCCACCTTGTCCCACATCTTGCGCTCGATGATGCCGGGATATACCCACCGTTTGGACCCGTCGTCGTGGACGCCCTGGTGCGTGAACGCGTGCGGCAGGTACATGTGGACGCTATAGACCACGCCCGGCACGTCGAGCGGACGCAGTTCCTTCAGGCCTTTGGGATCTCCCCACGGAGCCGGCTCCACGATGATCGCGTGTTTGGGATCGAGCGCCCGCACCGCCCGCGCGGCGCGCTCGACCAGCTCCTGCCAGTCCGCCGCCGACTCGGCCACCTCGTCCTCGACCGGCTCGTTGGCAAGGTCATAGCCCCAGACGACGCGCGAATCCTTGTACCGCGCCGCCATCTTCTGCCAAACCTCGATGAACTTTCCCTGGCACACCTTGTCTTTGAACAACCCGCTGTCGCTGCCCGCATAGCCGCCGGCGGTGGCCTGGCCGCCGGGCGGTGAATGAAGGTCCACGACGACCCTCAGGCCGTATTTCTCGCAGGACGGCAGCGCGGCATCGAGCTTCGCCAGCTCGCCTTCCAGCCATGCATCATAGTCCGCCAGCGTGAACGGCTTCTGGCTGCGCCACGTGGGACGGACAAGCTGCCAGCGAATGACGTTGGCATTCCATTCCGCGCCGAACTTGCGCAGGCTGGGCTCGTCGATCTTCGGGCTGACCATCGCGCCGCGGAGCCGCGGCAGATCGTGCCCCTTGAACACCGGGCCGTCCGCGGCGCGCGCCGCCACGGGCGGCGGGGGCAGACGCCGCACAGTGACGCGCACGTCGTCAAACCACACCTTCCCCGTCACGTTTTCAAGCCCGAGACACAACCGCATCTCCGTCGCGTCGGCCGGCACGCGCACGGTGAACCCGACCTTCTGCCAGTCGAACGAGCCGGTGCCGAGCTTCGCCTGCGGCCAATCGCGCCCGTCCGGCGAGACGACCGGCGCCATGAACTTGATGCCGTTGTAGGATTTTGGTTTTTCGCTGACGTTCCCGGCCTTGATCGTGGCCGAGAGGCTCAGCACACAACCGCGCACGCGTTCCACCGGCAGGGTCCGCTGGACCAGCGTCGCGCGTTCCACGCACAACGCATGGTCGCTGTGGCAGCCAGCCGCCAGCGTGGCCGGTCCCGACCAGCCGGCCAGCGCGTTGGTGCCCTCGAAGTCCGTCGCGAAGACAACGTCGCCCTTCAACACCCCGGACTCCGCCCACGCCGACGGCAGGGCGGCCCATGCCAGCCAGAGAAAGGATGCCGCCACCGCCAACACGCGTCTCCAACAAGGATGCGGGCGATGCGCGCCGCCCCGACCCGGATCACGACCGAGGGAATAGTTCATGTCACCGCTGATGGGTGTCAGCACCCTTTGAACGCGGTCTTGATCTGCTTGTGCAGCCGAGGCACGGCGACGTAGGGATCTTCCTTCGTCTCGAACTCGAGGCCGACAAACCCCTGGTAGTTGGCCTCGCGCAGGATCTTCGCGATGCGGGCGAAGTCGGACGGCATGCCCTGCTTGGCGTCCTTGGGCTTGATCTCGGCCTTGAGGTGGATGTTGATGGCGTAGGGCGCGCACTTCGCCATGTCGGCGTAGGGATCCTCGGTGTGGAAGTTGCCGGTATCGAGATTCAACGCGAACCACGGACTCTTGACCGCCTGGATGATTTCCATCACGCCTTCCGGACTGGCGACAATGCCGCCGTGGTTTTCCATCGCCAGGTACACGCGCTTCCCGGCCGCGTAAGCGCAGCATTCCTCGAAGGCTTCGATGCAGTTCTTGCGCGCCTCGCCCTCGCTCATGTCCTTGGGCTTGCTGCCGGCGAAGCAGCGCACAAACGGCGCGCCGAGCACGACCGCGTGATCGATCCACCGTTTCGCGAGCGCCATCTGTTCGTCGCGCTTCTCACCCTTCGGATGCGTAAACGTGTTGCCGACCGACGTGCCGCTGACGGCCACGCCGCGTTTGGCGGCCAGATCCCGCACCTTCTTCAGATACTCATCCGTCACGTCCTTCGGGAAATAGTAGCTGGTCAGTTCCGCGGCTTCCCATCCCTGGTCGGCGCAGTAGTCCACGAACTGGAGCATGTCGATCTGCCTGGCCGGGTCCACCTGCGTCTTGCGTGGGTGGCTGGCCTCCTTGAAGTAATCGCGGAACGAATACGCAAGCAGGCTGAGCTGCATTTTGGCGGGACCGCTGCGCTTGACGGGCTCGATGGCCGCTGCGAAGCGGTCACTGCCCAAGCCGAGGCCGGCGAGGGAGAGGCTGGTGCCGGTGAATTTGAGGAAACTACGTCGGGTGATGTCTTTCATGGTTGGAGTCGGGTTCGGGTTCGGGCGCATCATGGTGGATATCCGCGGAAACGGCAACAACAACCCTTCCGGCAACGGCCGGTTCGGGACGGCTCATTCGTTCGCATTCCACCGCACTTTGTACAATCGCTGGCCGGGCAATTTGAACGCGGTCTCGAAATCCAGCCAGCGCACCGTATCGCTCCACCACTGACGGTCATCCGCCTGGACGATCGCCGTCAGGTGTGTCCGGGGATGGATGCTCACGCATTTGACGCCCGCCTTGTTCCCCAGGGTCATGTGGGGGAAGAACGCGCATCGTTCGCGGTTGAATACATAGACATGCGAACCGGTGGTCAGCACCAGAATGTCCGACCCCGGCGCGTGCTGGAGGTCGTGGCCCGACAGGTCCGGCAGCGGATATGAGCTGTCGAGATGGAGTTTCGGCGGCGTGCCGGCCCAGTTGGCCAGCCGGTAGGCGTTCAGTTGGTCATTGCCCAGCGCCCAAAGCATCTGCCGCTTGTCGTCCCATACAACCCCGTGGGCGGAATACAGGTCCGCCGGGCAAACCGTCTCCGCCGGCTGGGCCAGGTCGAACACCATCAACCGGTTTCCCTTGGGGTGTGTCGAGGCCGCCACGACGACGCGGTTGCGCGGGAGCATCTCCGCCGAATGCGCGTTGCCGACAAAGGTCGCGAACAGCGCCTTGCCGCTCGCGCGCTCCACCAACGCGACGCCGCCGCCGGAGGAGGTGATCAGGATTTTTTGGCCGTTCTCGACCGGCTTGCATTCATCCGTGGAACCGAACTTGTCCCGCAGGTTCTCGGGG
>CAZAAF010000135.1:0-9720 GCA_964482575.1 uncultured Verrucomicrobiota bacterium
TCGAAGTAGACGTAGGACTTCAGCCAGCCTTCGCTGTTGAACGTCAATTGCCGCTCCTCGCCCGTCCCGGTGTCGCGCATGAAGACGTTCGGATGTCCCGTCCGGTCGCTGAGGAAGACCAGCCGGCGGTCGTCGGCGAGCAGGCTGGTCGAGGTGAAGTAGAGCAGTTGATCGTTGGCGGCCCCGGCCGTTACACATACCGGTTCGACGGTTTTCTTCTCCGTGTCAACGGCCAGCAGGCCGGCGGTGCAGAAGCTGAGGAGAACGAGTGAAGAAAGCTGGAAACGGTTTGTTTTCATGACGGCGTCGGTTGCGCGTTTCTTAAACAACAAAACCGGGTGGTTGTAAATGCACAAGCAAGCAACGGACGCCTCGGATAGAATTATTGCGTTGTTTTGACGCGAGGTGCCGCTAGTCTTGGCAACAACCATGAACCAACACTCGTGGAGAACATCGTGGCTGATCGCCGCCTGTCTGGGAATTCTGGCCATTGCAAGTTCCCTCATGGCGCCAGTCGCACGGGCATCGTCCCCGCCGCACAGCCTGACGCTCGAGTACCGGCAGCAGGCGAAGAAGGGGATGAACGAGGCGTTGCCCATTGGCAACGGGATGTTCGGTGGTTTGATCTATGCCGGGGAGAATCAGGAACGCGTAGTGCTCAATGACATCCGTCTCTGGACCGGCCACGAGGTGTCCTCCGACGACTACTCGAAAATGGGGTGGTACCAGATGCTTGGCGAGTTGTTCGTGGACATGGAAACGACGGTGGTTCAGGACTATCGCCGCTCGCTCGACCTCACCACCGCGGTCCACCATGTCACATATCGGTGCGGTGGTGTCACGTACCAGCGCGAGGCCTTTGCGTCGCACCCGGACGGCGTGATGGTGATGCGGTTCTCGGCGGACAATCCGGGCTCGTGCAGCGGCGCGGTGCGGCTGGCGGGTGCACACCACGAGACGACAGCGGCGGCGAAGAATGCACTCCTGTTTTCCGGCGCGCTCGACAATGGGTTGAAGTATGAGACGAAGCTGGTGGCGCTTCACGAAGGCGGGACGGTTTCAGTGGCTGACGGCAAACTGGAGTTCAAGAACTGCGACAGCCTCACGCTGCTGATGGCTGCAGGGACGGATTATGTGGCGGACTACGCCCGCAAGTATCGCGGTGCCGACCCGCACGCGATGATTGAGAAGCGGCTGGCGACCGCCACGAGGAAGAGTTATCAGACGTTGAAGGCCGCGCACATCGCGGATTTCCAGTCGCTCTTCAACCGCGTCTCCCTCGACCTGGGCGTGACGCTGGCGGAACGGCGGGCATTGCCGGTGGATAAGCGCAAGGTCCTGCAAGCTGAGCAGGGAGGTGATCCGGAACTGGAGGCAATGATGTTCCAATACGGCCGTTATTTGCTTATCTCCTGCTCGCGGCCCGGCGGTCTGCCGGCGAACCTACAGGGCTTGTGGAACGACAGTAACCAGCCGCCGTGGCATAGCGATTACCACGCGAACATCAACATCCAGATGAACTACTGGCACGCCGAGCCGGCGAACCTTGCCGAGTGCCACACCACGTTGTTCGACCTCATCACCAGCCAGCTTCCCGCGTGGCGTCAGGCGACGGCGGCGGAGGCGCGCTTCGCCACGGTGTCCGGCCGGTCGCGCGGCTGGGCGGTGCGCACGTCACACGGCATCCACGGCGACATCGGGTGGCAGTGGGACGTGACGGCGAACGCGTGGTATTGCCAGCATTTCTGGTGGCACTATGCCTTTGGCGGCGACAAGGCGTGGCTCCGGCGCGTGGCGTATCCCGTCATGAAGGAGACATGCGAGTTTTGGGAGGACCGTCTCAAGGCGCTGCCCGACGACCGGCTGGTGGTGCCGAACGGCTGGTCGCCTGAGCACGGCCCGCACGAGGATGGCGTCAGTTACAGCCAGCAGATCGTTTGGGACCTGTTCAATAATTACGTCGCGGCAAGCGAGGCGCTGGGGCTGGACGCCGCGTATCGCGCGAAGGTCGCCGCGATGCGCGACAAGCTGGTCGGCCCACAGGTGGGCAAGTGGGGCCAGTTGCAGGAATGGATGACCGACCGCGACGACCCGAACGACCATCATCGCCACACCTCGCACCTGTTTGCCGTCTATCCTGGCCAGCAGATCAGCCTCGCCCGCACGCCGGAATTTGCCGCTGCGGCGAAGAAATCGCTCCTCGCGCGGGGCGAGGATGTGAAGTCCGACGTGCGCGAGTGGTCGTTCGCATGGCGCTCGGCGATGTACGCGCGGCTGCACGACGGCGAGATCGCGCACCGGTTGTTCCAGCAGTTGTTCGCGAACCGCAACACCTGCCTGAATCTCTTCGGGCTCCATCCGCCGATGCAGATGGACGGCAATTTCGGCATCACCGCGGGCGTCTGCGAGATGCTCCTGCAATCGCATGAAAGCGAGATCAACCTGCTGCCCGCACTTCCGAAGGCGTGGCCCAACGGGTCTGTCAAAGGCCTGCGCGCACGCGGCGGGTTCGAGGTGGACATGACGTGGAAGGACGGCAAACTCATCTCGGCCACCCTCCGCAGCACGGGCGGGACGGAGTGCAAGGTGCGTTGCGGGGAGAAGACGGCGTCGCTCCGTGTTCGACGCGGAGAGGCCAGAGAACTCAGCGCGAACCTCGAATAATTGCATTGTCTTGGCGGGCGGCGACGATAGTCTTAAACATCCATGAACGAGCAACAGTGGAACCAATTGCTGCGCGTGGTCGCAGGCGAACGAACGCAGTCACTGCCGGTGGCGTTCATCATTGACAGTCCGTGGCTGCCGGGTTGGGCGGGACATTCCATCACCGATTACTACACGTCGGAATCGCTCTGGCTGGAGCTGAACCTGAAGGCGATCCGACAATTCCCCGGTGTCTGGTTTCTGCCGGGGTTCTGGTCTGAGTTTGGGATGTGTACGGAGCCGTCGGCGTTCGGCGCAAAGTGCATCTGGCACGACCACGAGCTGCCGTTCGCGGATAAGACTGTCGAGACGCCCGCGCAGATGGCGGCGTTGAAGAAGCCCAATGTGCGCGAGGACGGCCTGTTGCCGTTCATGTTCAAGCGGCTGGCGCACACGCGCGCGGCCATTGAGAAGGAGGGGCACGCCATCCGTTTCGCAGTGGCGCGCGGGCCGCTCAACATCGCCTCGTTCCTGATGGGCGCGACGGAATTCATGATGGCGTTGAAGGAATCGCCGCAGGAATCGCACGCGATGCTGAACACCATCACGGAGTTCCTGACCGACTGGCTGCGCCTGCAGCAGGAGATGTTCCCGACCATCGAGGGCGTCTTCCTGCTCGACGACCTCGTGGGCTTCCTCGGCCAGGAGGATTTTATGGAGTTTGCGCTGCCGTACCTGAAGCGCGCCTTCAACGCGATTGATGCGAAGGTGCGGTTTTTCCACAACGATGCCCACGGGCTGGTCTGCGCGCCGTACCTGTCCGGGATCGGCATCAACATCTTCAACTTTAGCTTCAACCACAGCCTCGCGCAGATGCGGCAACTCTGCGGCGACAAGGTCACACTGCTCGGGAATCTTCCCCCACGCGACGTGATGGCGCTCGGCACGGCCGACGACGTGCGGAAGGGCGTGCGCGCCATGCTGGAACCGCTCGCGGACAAGCGCGGGCTGATCCTGTCGGTCGGCGGCGGCATGTCGCCCAAGACGCCCACGGCGAACATCGAGGCGTTCATCGAGACCGCGGCTTCGATCTCATGAGACTGGGCATCGGACTGTACCGGCACATGTTGGACGCCGATCACTACCGGTTTGCCCGGCAGTGCGGGTGCACGGATGTGGTGGTACATCTGGTGGATTACTTCAATCGCGGTCATCACCAGGACCGGCAGAACCAGCCGGTGGGGGATCGCGATGGCTGGGGATACGCCGGCGACCCGGACAAGCTCTGGACGGTGGAGGACTTGCAGGCGCTACGCCGCAATGTGGAGGCGGAGGGATTGCATCTGGCGGCGATTGAGAACTTCGACCCAGCACACTGGCACGACGTGTTGCTGGACGGCCCGAAGAAGGCGCAACAACTCGAAAATCTTAAAACCCTCCTCCGGCGCATCGGCGAGGCTGGCATCCCGTGTATGGGCTACAACTTCAGCCTGGCGGGCGTGGCGGCGCGCGTCACCGGACCGTTCGCGCGCGGCGGGGCAGAATCGGTCGGGACGGACGGCAGCGACGACACGCCGATCCCGAGCGGCATGGTCTGGAACATGATTTATGACCCGCAAGCGCCGTCGGGGACAGTGGCGGCGATTTCCCATGACGAGTTGTGGCGGCGGTTGAAGGATTTTCTGGATGAGGTGTTGCCGGTGGCCGAGGCGGCGGGCGTGCGGCTGGCGGCGCATCCGGACGATCCGCCGTTCGCGACCCTGCGCGGCACGCCGCGGCTGGTGTATCAGCCGTCGCTGTACCAGAAGCTGATTGATTTGCATCCCAGCCCGGCGAACGGGCTGGAGTTTTGTCTCGGCACGCTGGCGGAGATGACCGAGGGGGACATTTACGACATAGTGGATCGCTACAGCCGGCAGGGCCGGGTGGCCTACGTCCATGTGCGCAACATCCACGGCAAGATACCTCGGTATCACGAGACGTTTATTGACGACGGGGATGTGGACATGTTACGCGTGTTGCGCATCCTGAAGCGAAACGGCTTCGAGGGCGTGCTGATTCCAGATCACACACCGCAGATGAGTTGTGCTGCGCCGTGGCACGCCGGGATGGCTTATGCGCTCGGCTGGCTGAAGGCGGCCATGCGGGTCGTGAACGAGGAAGGCCGCGCGTAACGAACAAAGGAACGAACATGTCAAACGCTCAAACAAGCGCCGGCAAGATCGGTGGTTACCGGTGGGTCATCTGCGGCCTGTTGTTTTTCGCCACCACGGTCAACTACCTCGACCGCATGGTCCTGGGCGTGTTGAAGCCCGTCCTGGAAAAGGACATGGGCTGGAACCAGATCGACTACGGCAACATCGTCATGGCGTTCCAGTTCGCCTACGCGGTGGGCCTGCTGGTGATGGGACGGGTGGTGGACCGCATTGGCGTACGGCGCGGTTTTGCGCTGGCGACGATCCTGTGGGGCAGTGCCTCCGCGTTGCATGGGTTGGTCGCCTACATGGACCCGACGTGGAAGATCACCGTCGGGGAACACTCCGTGCTTGGAATTTTGCTGGGAACACCCGTGCTGCCAATGAGCGTGCTGGCTTTTATGGGCGCGCGTCTCTACCTCGGCGTGGCCGAGGCGGGCAATTTCCCGGCGTGCATCAAGGCCGTCGGCCTCTGGTTCCCGAAGAAGGAGCGCGCTTTTGCCACCGGTATTTTTAATTCCGGCGCCAACATCGGCGCCATGGTGGCCCCGGTGCTCGTGCCGTGGATTGCCACCCATCTCGGCTGGGGCTGGTCGTTCTATTCCACGGCCATGCTGGACCTCGTGTTTGTGGTGATGTGGCTCTGGATTTACCGCAGCCCCGAGGAACATGCGAAGCTGACGCCGGCGGAACTGGCCTACATCCGCAGCGATCCGGCCGATCCGCCGCAAAAGAAGATGCCGTGGCTTGCGTTGCTCGGTCATCGCCAGACCTGGGCCTTCACCCTGGGCAAATTTCTCACCGACCCGATCTGGTGGCTCTATCTGTTCTGGATTCCCGATTTCCTGAACAAGCAGCACGGCCTGAACATCAAACAGTTCGGGCCGCCGCTGATTGTAATTTACACCATGACCTGCTTCGGCAGCGTGGGCGGCGGCTGGCTGTCGTCCAAATTGATCCACAGCGGGTGGACGGTGAACGCGAGCCGCAAGACGGCCATGCTGATCTGCGCGCTGTGCGTGGTGCCCATCATTGTGGCAACCCAGGTCTCGAACCTCTGGGTGGCGGTGCTGCTCATCGGCCTCGCGGCGTCCGCGCATGCGGGCTGGTCGGCGAACATCTTCACGCTCGTGTCGGACACGGTGCCGAAACAGGCCATCAGCTCGGTCACCGGCATCGGCGGCATGGGCGGCGCGGTGGGCGGCATCCTGATTGCCCGCATCGTTCCGGACATCCTCGAACGCACGCACAACAACTACTTCATTCCGTTCGCGATGGCGGCGGTGGCCTACCTGCTGGCCTTGCTGGTCATTCATCTGATCCTGCCGACTCTGGAGCCGATGAAGCTGAAGACAGAAGACGCCGCCAAGAGTTGATGACGGCCGGGGAAGGGCGGGCGACTGCCGGTTCCAAGCCTGGCACCGGAGTCGGGTTGCCCACAGATACCCGCGATAAACGACCGGGTGCGGAGGGAGTTTTGGGGACACGTCCCGGTAGCGGATGGGCGGCTCTGGCGGGGAAACACCTGTTTGACCACCGCCGGATTGACAATGGGGACGGGTTCTGTTTTGTTGGAGTTGTAGCGCATGGAGTGGTGATTCGGAAATGAAGCAGATCAATTTTATCATCCTGGCGATCATTGGCCTGGCCCTCCGGCTCTGGTTGGTGCCGCAATGGGTGGAAGCAACGAAGTTTGACGAAAGCCGGCAGTTTGACCAGTATGCCGTGAATCTCGTCCAACATGGCGTGTACAGCGATGAGGTATCGGCCCAACCGGTGCCGAACGCACGGCGCACGCCGCACTATCCTTTGTTTCTGGCCTCGGTGTACAAGTGGACGGGATGTGGGGAGAACCGCTTGCGGGCGGTGCAGATCGTGCAGTCGGTGCTGGACTTGATTACTTGCTGGCTGGTGTACCGCACGGCGCGGGAGTTGTTCCGCGACCGGCTGGTGGGGTACTGGAGTTACGGGACGGCGTTGATCGCGACGCCGCTGGTGGTATTTACCGGCCATCTATTGCCGGAGACACTCGCAACGTTGTGGACGACGCTGGCGGTCTTTTGCGCGCTGAAGGCGTGCCGGGACAACCGCAACGGGTGGTTCGTCGGCCTGGGCATCAGTTGCGCGGCGGCGGCCTTGACGAAGCCCATGCTGATTGCGCTGCCGGTGTTCCTGCTGCCGGCGTTTTTCCTGACCCCGGAGGGCAAGCGATTTTTGACCGCGAAACGCGCGACGCTGGCGGTGTTGTGCGGCCTGTTGCTGCTTCTGCCGTGGGTGACGCGCAACATCGTGTCGCTGCACCGGGCGGATGTGCTGGCCACCAGCCGGGCAAGTGTCCTGGATGACGCGGCGCGCGGTTATCACCGCTGGCTATCCACGTGGACCGATTCGCAGGCGAACCGTCCGTTGATTGCGTCGGTGGTGGGACAGGGCAGTGCGTTCAAACCCGACCAGTTGCCGTCCGTGGACCGGTTCCCGGACTACGCGTTCGACTCGAACCAGGAGCGCGAGCAGGTGACCGGGTTGTTGCGGAAGGTGTATGTCCAGATGCGGTTGACACCGGAAATCGACGCGGAATTTGGCAAACTGGCGAACGAGAAGATCTGGAGTCATCCGGTGCGCCATTATGTGCTGCTGCCGGTGTTTCGCATGGTGATGTTGTGGGTGGAACCCCTGAGCCAGCACTGGTTCAAGAAGGAAGCACCGGTGCGGGCGATGCGATATGCGCAGATGATCAACCTGGCCATCGTGGCGTTTGGCTTTGGCGGGTTGTGGGTGATCCGGCATCACTGGCGCGATGCCGCGCCGCTGGCGCTGGCGATGCTGGCCTGTACGGTGGCGGGCGCCCTGGTTTGTTTCTGGGTGGCGTACGTGGACCCGCGGGCCGTGGTGCCGGTGTATCCGCAGATGTGTATCTTTGCCAGCGCGTGCGCCTTCCATCTCACACGGGCCAAGTCCCCGTTGAAGACCTCGACGGAGATCTACGAGCCGGACTACGACCGTTGGTAAACTGGAACGGGGGCGCGGGCCTCAGGCCGGCGGAGCGAAGTAGGGGGCGAGCCGCTCCAGGCCGTTCTGGATATTCCACTCCACCACGTGCGCAAGCGCGTCCAGGATGACGACTCCGTTGACAGTGGCATCTTTCTGCGTGGCGTCCCGAATGCGGTCGGCAAGCCGGTCATTCACGGTATGGATGTCCTGATAGATGGCTTGGAGGCCGGCCAGACTCCAGTCCGGCGTCTGGCCGCGCTTCTGGCGGAAGAGTTGGTCCACCAGGTACATCCCAAAAACCCGGAAGAGGGTTTCATCCGGACCCGACAGCGGTGCGTGGAAACGGGCCATCGGCCGCAGCCGGCTGAGCGTCGGGCAGGCGGAGAGCGCCAGTTGCAGGCCGAGCAACGCCCGCACGGCATTTTGCAGCGGGGTGCGGGCCTGAAACGTCACCCCATTGTGTTCCACCGTCAACTCGCACGCCTCGGTGGAGGCGTGTTGTTCGAAGGCTTGGATGGTCGAGAAGAGGGCATCCATGGCGGGGCAGGCCACACCAGGGCCGTCGGGTAACGGACAATGGGGGCAACGGTACTTGTCCAAGTGCATCCACGCGGGCAGGCCTTCCGAGCGGCGCAGCGGTGGGGCGGTGGCCGCCTCGTCATCCACCTCGAATTCGGCCCGGCTGCCGTCAGCAAACACGAAACGGTAATGAATCATAAGCGTGCGGCTGCCCGGGGGATGACCCCGCGGGCCGCGTTCCAAAGACAGCCCATGGACCTGGAGTCCATGATGTTCTGTTCAAGATGATCCCCGGCGGGTCGCCGGGCGGGGCGCATACCGTCCCGTGCCCTTAGAACCGCCAGACCAGACTCACACCGGCTCCGCTGTTCAGCGTGTCGTAGCTGAAGCTCTGGGTCGAGTGGTTGGTCGTCCAGCTCATGAACGCCCGCACGCTCGCCCAGTCGGTGATGAAATACGTCATCGTGGCCGAGATGATGTGCGCCTGATCCTGGCGCGGGGCGGACTGGTAATCCTCATATTGCAGCCGGTAGAAGACCTGCGCCAGCAGCTTGGGGGTGATGACGCAGTTCAGGCCGGCAAAAAGGCCGTGGGTCACGCGCGTGTAGCTGCCGGGATCCGTGAAAAAGTAATCGAGCGTGTAGCCGTACGGCAGCGCGAACCGCTGGCCGAGTCTCTCCGCCCGGCTGAAGACCAGCGAGCTGTCGCACTCCTTGTAAAACACCGCGTCGGTCGGACGGCTCTCCAGCATGGTGCCGGTGAAGCCGTAGGTGACGTTGAACCAGTCCTTCAGCGCCGTGCCGACGGAAATCCCGCCCGCCGTAGAGTCGAAATCGAGGGCGGAGTTGGAATTGTACCGGAAGAACTGCTGGCGGACGAATGCGGAAATTGTGGCGCCGCGGACGAGGGTGGGGTTCCACGCCAGCGTGGAGGAGCCCACGAACACCAGGTCGCCGCTGCTGCCGCCGCCATCCAGCAGGCGCGGGTTGTCGTTGTAGAAATACTGCGCGTCGCCGGAGATGGAGAACTGGGGGATGGCCGCGCGGCGCTTGAGCAGGAACTGGTTGCCGATTTCGTCGTCTTCCACCGTGGGCAGCACGGCCTGAGGCGACACCGGGGGCAGGGGCTGGACCGGCATGGCTTCGTACTGGCGGCGTTGTGCCTCCTGCGCGAAGGCGGAGACCGCCAGTGCCATGAAGATCATGGCGGCGCAGAGGTTTGCCGTTACCGATATCCGCCAACGCGCCAGCACCGTCGCGTGACGTTCACCCATCCCAGAGGAAGTCAACTCCATGGCCGCAGACTACAATAAACAGGCCCTGTCCGACAAGAGTCTTTGACGAACCGAGAAGGGAGTGTTCCAGCCTCCTAT
>CAZAAF010000136.1:0-352 GCA_964482575.1 uncultured Verrucomicrobiota bacterium
GGAATGTTCTGGCGGACATGCTCATTGAGCGCGTCGCGCAGCGCGGCGATATTCTCCGGTTTCACCGAGAGCCCCGCCGCCATTTCGTGCCCGCCGAACCGCAGCAGCAGGTCGCGGCAATGGGCCAGCCCGGCGGTGATGTCGTAGCCGTCGATGCTCCGGCCCGAACCGCGCCAGCCGTCGCCGGTGGCTTCCGCCGGCGCGCCCCCGATGATGATCGTGGGCCGATAGAAGGTCCGCAGGACGCGCGACGCGACGATGCCCACGACGCCGATGTGCCAGGCGGCGTCCGCCTGGACGATGACGTAGTCGCGATGGGCGTGGAAATCCTGCGCCGTCCGTTTGGTGGCAT
>CAZAAF010000136.1:362-9681 GCA_964482575.1 uncultured Verrucomicrobiota bacterium
CGGCGATCTGTTTCTCGATGGCCTGCCGCTCGCGGTTGTTGGTGTCGAGCCAGCGCGCCAGTTCCATGCATTGCGCAGGGTCGTCCCCAAGCAACAGGTCCAGCGCCTTCTCCGCTTCGCTCAACCGGCCGGCGGCGTTGAGCCGCGGCCCGATGCCGAAGCCGACGTGATAAGGGGTGACGGGCGGACGGATTTGCCCCACCTCCATCAAGGCCCGCAGACCGGGGCGGCGGGTGGCGGCGATTTGCGGCAGTCCCGCCGCCGCCAGCAGCCGGTTTTCGCCCACCAGCGGAACGATGTCGGCGATGGTACCGATGGCGGCGAGGTCGAGCCATTGTTTGAGGTCCACGGCGCTGGCGGCCGGCAGGGCGCGTTGGCGGCCTTCCTTCAACAGCGCGTGGCCCAGCTTGAAGGCCAGCCCGGCGCTGGCCAGATGATGCCACGGCTCCGTCGCGGGACTTGTTTCCGAAATCCCGTCACGGAGTGACGGGCTGCGTTTCGGATTCACCACGGCCACACAACGCGGGGTGGTGGCGCCCTCGGGGATTTCGTGGTGGTCCAGGACGATGGTGTCCACGCCCTGGGAGGCCAGCCAGGCCACCTGCACGGGGGCCGTGGTGCCGCAGTCCACGGCGATCAGCAGCCTGGGTTGCTGAGCGGCCCGACAGGCCTCCACGGCGCCCTGGCTGAGGCCGTAACCTTCTTCCATCCGGTTCGGCAGGTAGCAGCCTACCTCGGCGCCGAGCGCGCGCAACAACAGGCAGACCTGCGCCGTGGCCGTGACGCCGTCCACGTCGTAGTCGCCGAAGATGACGATCTTCTCATGCCGTTCGATGGCCTCGAAGATGCGCGTGACGGCAGGCCTCATGTCCGGCAGCAGGAACGGATCGCTGAGGTCGGCCAGCCGGGGTTTGAGAAACCGCGCCGCTGACTCCGGCGTGCGATGGCCGCGGTTGAGGAGCACCCGAGCCAGCGCCGACGAGACGTGGAGCGCGTCGGCAAGCTGTTTTTGAAGCTCGGGTTCGGGTGGCGCAATCAGCCAGCGGCGTTTCATGGACGCTATTCGTAAAGCGTAAAACGTGAAACGTAAAACGAATAACGCGGCGCTATCGGGATTGGGATTTACGCAGGCCGTGTCGTGGAGTTGTCGGTCGGAGACGGTGGAACATCGTTGGGGCGTACCTGTTTGTGATTGCGCGCCCAACGGGTCCAGAAAACCACCTGCCGAAGAACAAGCAGCGAACCCGCCAGCCAGTAAGCCGCCACGGCGGCCCAGACCATGCGCGGCACGGGACCGGTGAACGGCACGGCGATGTCCGCCGGGGCAGGGCGGCTCAGGGAGAAGAGGAGGGCGGTTTCTCCCAAACACCAGCCATCCGCGGACAGATAACCGAAGAACCCGGGCACCAGCAGGCCAAACGGGGTCGGCCAACTGCATGCGACCGATTCCATGATCAACGGCGCGGCATGGTCGAACCGCCCGACAACTCGCGCCGCGCCGATGCCAAAGGCACTGGCCACCGAGCCCAACCCGAACGCCACCGGTCCGGAGTCCACATCCGCAAAAGGCCTGTCATCGTCCCGGGGGAGTTCTCGGAATCCGACGATCCACTTTCCGCCGTCCCAAAAGTGACGGACATGCGCCTCATACCAGCGCCGGGCGATCTTTTTGTCCAACTCGGCCGCCATGATGATGATGCCGGAGTTGTTGCAGCCGCGCGCGCCCTGGAGAATTGCAGCCGTTCGCTGATTCGCCTGGAACGCAGGGAGATACTGCGGGGTGCGCAGGGGGCCGGTCATCACCGACAGGGTGTCGGTCGTCAGGGTGTCGTGGTTGACGCCTTCGAGACGGCCGGCACGCTGGAGGGCTGCCACGGCCCACAAGACGTCGTTCGGATAGCATTCGCCGGGATAATCATCGCGAAGGTGGAAAGGCGCCTGTTTCAGTTCTTCGGCGAGAGACCGCATTTGATCGGTCATGACGACGTGGTACTGGCGGTCGCCTGTAAGCCGTTCATAGGTCGAGAAACCCATGAGGAGCAGCATGCGGTAGAACACATTCTCCCGTTTGAGATAGCTGTCGCCCCATCGGCGTTTCGTCCACGAGCCGGTCGCCGGGTCGGCAATCACCCGGGCCGCCATCTTCACGGCGGCGGCGGCGTCCGGACTCAGGGAGACGTCCGCCTTGCCTCCGGGAAAGAGTTCCTCGGCGGTGAGCAGCAGGAACACCGAACCGAAGATGGGCCATTCCGTGCCGGCGACATCCAGTTCGGAGACGGCGTGAGCGCGTTGTGAGGCCAGATACCGTGTTGCCCAGCGGTTGTAGCGCCCGGCGGTCTCCTCGAACCACTGGCGCAGCAACCGGGGACGGCCGGCGGACCTCAATTCGGGATCCGTTGCCACACGGAGGGTGACGACGCCGGGGTGGAAACAGAAGGCCACCGCGACGAACAGGACCACCGCCGAAACGGCGATCTGGACCACGAGCTTCAGACTTGGACGTGAAACGCGAAATTGGGCATCACGTTTCACGCGCGTGCCTCACGCCTTCGGCGCGGCCGGCGTCCGGTCGTCCTTGCCGCGGGCTTCCGCAATCCGTTGTTCGCGGCGGTGCCAGAAGAGCACGATCGGGCTGGCAATGAAGATCGAACTGTAGGTGCCGGTCAGGATGCCGGCGAGGAAGCAATAGGCGAAGTCCTGGATGACGCCTGTGCCGAACCAGTAGAGCGCAAACGTCGCAATGAAGACCGTCAGCGAGGTCAGCAGCGTCCGGGAGAGCGTCTCGTTGATGGCCTTGTTCATCAGGCTCTTGTAGGAGTGCTGGCCCAGGCCGCCGAGCTTGAGTTCCTCGCGGATACGGTCGAACACGACGATGGTGTCGTTGATGGAGTAACCGATGATCGTCAGGATGGCGGCGACAATGGGCGCGGACAATTCGCGTCCGCTGAGGCAGTACCAGCCCAGGGTCATCAGGATGTCGTGCACCGTGGCCACCACGCCGCCGACGCCGAATGAGAATTCAAACCGGAACATGACGTAGAGCAGGATCATGATCAGGCCCCAGAACACGGCCCAGCCCGCGCTCTTCAGGATTTCCAAGCCCACGGTGGGGCCGACGCGCTCGATGCCGACGCGCGTGAATTGCGCCAAGGGGAAGGTCTTTTGGAGGGCTGTTTGCACCTTTTCGCCCTCGTTGTAGCCGACCTTGATTTCGAGGTATTCCTTCCCGGTGCTGACGCTCTTCTGGTACTGGATGACGCTCTCGCGCATGCCGGCGTCCGAGATGGCCTTGTCCAGCTTGTCCACGTCCATCTTCTGCACAAACGACATGGTGAGCGAGTCGCCGCCGGCGAAATCCACGCCGTAGATTTCACCGTTCAAATGCAGGCCGCCGCGATGCACGAAATACACCATGCCTGCGACGATGAGCAGCCACGAGAGGCTGAACGCCCACTTGGCCTTGCCCATGAAGTCGAAGTGAGTTTCCCTGACCCAGTGCATCATGCCGACCTTCTTCAGCCAGCCTTTCCGGAGCAGGAAGTCGAAGCAGAGCCGCGTGACCACCACGGCGGTGAAGATGTTGGCCGCGATGCCGATGGTCAGCGTCAGGCCGAAGCCCTTGACCGAGCCGGTGCCGAGCAGGATGAGGATGATGGCGGAGAGGATCGTCGTCAGGTTGGAGTCGATGATGGTCGAGAGCGCCTTGCCGAAGCCGGCCTCGATGACGGCCCGCATGCTCTTGCCGGTGCGCAGCTCCTCACGGATGCGTTCGTAAATGAGCACGTTGGCATCCACGGCCATGCCGATGGTGAGCACGATGCCGGCGATGCCCGGCATGGTGAGCGTCGAACCCAGCGTCCCCATCACCCCGACGAGGATCAGGATGTTCAGCGTGAGGGCGATGTTGGCGACGACGCCGGCGCGCCAGTAATACATGATCATGAACAGCACCACGGCGAACGTGCCGATGGCCGACGCGCGGATGCCGCTCTCGATGTTGTTGCGGCCCAGCGACGGGTCCACGCCGCGTTCCTCGACGATCTTGGCGGGCGCCTCGAGCGGGTTCTCCAGGATGTTGGCGAGGGTCATCGCCTCCTTGTAGTCGAACTGGCCGGTGATGACGCCGTTGCCCATGATCTTGGACTGGATGACGGGCGCGCTCTTGACCTCGCCGTCGAGCACGATGGCGAGCCGGCGGCCGATGTTGTCGCCAGTGACCTGGCCGAAAATTTTCGCGCCCTCGCTGTCAAACTGGAATCCAATTTCCGGTGCGCCGGTATAGGCGTCGCCGTGCACCATGGCGCGGGTGAGGTAGCGGCCGGTCAACGGCTTGGCCGGCGGGCCGGCGGGCCGCTTGGTGACCAGCAGTTTTTCGGTGTGGAGCTGGCCATCGCGGGTCTCGCTCAGTTCCTTCAACTCATATCCCGGCGGGATTTCGCCGCGGGAGATAAGCTCCTCCATGCTGGGATCGCTGGCGTTCTCCGGGTGATAGACCAGCTTGAACTCCAGATAGGCGGTCTTCTGGATGACGTCGCGCGCCTCCTGCTTCGCGGATTCCGTCAAGCCGGGCATCTGGATCAGGATGCGCGTCTCGCCGACGGGCTGGATGACGGGCTCGGCCACGCCGAACTTGTCCACGCGTTTGCGGAAGGTCTCGATGGCCTGGGCCACGGCTTCCTCGCGGCGGAACTTGTCGAGCTTGGTGACTTCCAGTTCCACCAGGAACGACGTGCCGCCCTTGAGGTCGAGGCCGAGGCGGATCTTCCCGGCGTTGAGCTTCTGGACGCGCGCGAGGATGTCGAGGTTGGGGGTCTTGGAGTCCTTCTTCGCAAAGTGCGGGAAGTATTTCTTCAGGTCCAGGTCCTGCGACTCGATCGTGGTGCGCAGGTTGGCGTAGGCCCGCTCCGGCTGGGCGGCCTGCGCCTTGCGGACGGAGGTCATGAGCTTCGCAAACGCCTCGTCCTTCTGGACGGCGGTGTTTTCGAAGGTGGCGATGAGGTTCTGGTCCTGGGCCGGCCAGAGGGCGTAAAACGACGCGACGACGACGGCCAGGATGAGAAGGGAACGGTTGAGAAGACTTCGTTGCATGGTGGGTTAGTTCTTGGAGGCGGAGGTTTCGTCTTCACCGCTGCGTTGGGTGACGGTCTGGATGGCGGAGCGGAGCATCTCGACCTTGACGCTGTCGGCGATGCGGACAATGACGGTCTTCTCCTTCACGTTGGTCACGGTGCCGAGCATGCCGGAGAAGGTGACGACCTTGTCGCCGCTGCGCAGCGAGTCGAGCATCTTCTGCGTTTCCTTCTGCTTCTTCTGCTGCGGCCGGATCATCAGGAAGTAAAGAACGACGAACATCAGGATGAAAGGCAGCAGGCCGCTGACCGCCTGGGCCCAGGCGGGCTGGTTGGGATTGGGAGGAGGACCGCCCATGGCCAGGATTGGAGCTAAATAACTCGATATCACGTTGTTCTTCCTTCTGGGTTGTTCACCCGGTAATTCGCCACGAACTCGCGGCGGAAATTCTCAAAGGACCCGGTTGTTATCGCGTCCCGCAGGTCGCGCATCAACTGCAAATACACGTGCAGGTTGTGCCACGTCAGCAGCCGCAGGCCCAGGATCTCGCCTGCGTTGAACAGGTGCCGCACATAGGCCCGCGAGTAGTGCCGGCAACAATAACAGGCACAACCGTCCTCCACGGGCCGGGGGTCGTCCTTCCACGCCGCGACCTTCGCACTCTGCGTGCCACGCCGCGTGAAGGCCGTTCCGTTCCGGCCCACCCGCGTCGGCAGCGCGCAATCGAACATGTCCACGCCGCGCGCCACCAGTTCCACAATCTGCCTCGGCGTCCCGACGCCCATCACATAGCGCGCCTGGCCCGCCGGCAGCAGGGGAGCGGTCAATTCGGCGGTCCGGAACAGGTCCTCATCCGGTTCGCCGACGCTCAACCCGCCGATGGCGTATCCGTCAAAACCGGTGGCCACCAACTGTTGGGCGCAATGCCGCCGCAGGTCGTCGTAAACGCCTCCCTGCACGATGCCAAAGAGCTTGCCGGCAAAGCCGATTTTCGCGGCTTCCTCCCGGCAACGAGCCGCCCACGTTAGGGAACGCTCCACGGCTTTGCAAGCGGTTTCTCGGTCGCACGGATAGGGGGGGCACTCGTCCAAAACCATCGCAATATCCGACTGGAGCGCGTGCTGGATGTCCATCACTTCCCGCGGCCCGAGGAAGCAGGCCGCGCCATCAATATGGCTCTGGAAATGGACGCCCTCGTCGGTGAGTTTGCGCAGCCGGGCCAGCGAGAACACCTGGAACCCGCCGCTGTCGGTCAGGATCGGCCCGTCCCAGCCCATGAACCGGTGCAGCCCGCCCGCCGAGCGGATGATCTCGATGCCGGGGCGCAGGTTCAGGTGGTAGGTGTTGGAGAGGAGAATCTGGGCGCCCAGTTCCCGCATCTCGTGTGGGGTCATGCACTTGACCGTCCCCTGCGTGCCCACGGCCATGAAACAGGGCGTCTCCACGACGCCATGGGTCAGCGTCAGCCGGCCCAGACGGGCGGCGGACGACGCATCGGTTTTCAGTAGCTCAAACATGTGCCAAAACTAAAAGCTCAAGAGCCCGAAACGCTACCACGAGCCGGTTTTTCTTGTCGAGTGCGGGGCGGCCAGGAACCGCAAGAATTCAACCCGGCCTTGGCCGTCCGTGTGGCTTTTTCGCTGACTTGCGTCAGCGACGACGCGGCTCGGGCCATGCGCCGTGGGCCGTGGTTGCGTCCGATGCAGGGTGCTTTATCGCGGGGTGGACACGGTCTTGTTGCCCTGATAGGTGCTGCCCGCCGCCAGCACGCAGCGGAAGCCGCTCGACTTATACCGCATCCCTTCGGGGCTTGCATGGCGGTAGTCTGATCCGAGACTTTGTGGGCTTGGACAACCGCACCAGTCTCCTCCGCGCAAAACGCGCCATCGCCATTTTCCATCGGCCCAAAACCAATCTTCACACCACTCCCAGGCATTGCCACTCAGGTCGAACAGTCCATGGATGTTTGGATCAAAGGAGCCGACGGGCGCTGTGTTGATAAAACCGTCCTGATATCCATTGAGGACCCCCAGGGTGAAATCTTTTTTCCGGGTTTCCAACGATGGCTTGACCTCTTCCCCCACGAAGTTTCCCGCTCCCGGCGGCGGCGGCCATTGCGAGCCCCATGGGAAAACACCCGGTATTCCGAATTTCTTTTTCACCGGTTCCATGAGTGGATCCTCGCGGTCGCCAATGCCCACAGCGCAACTCCATTCATGGTCGCTCGGCAGGCGATAGGCTTCACCCGCCATGATTGTGCCCGTCCTGCGTTCACGTTCTGTCAGCCACAGGCAGAATGCTTTCGCGTCGTCCCAACTCACATTCACCGCCGGATGTGTCGGTCCCTGCTGAAAGTCCGGTTCGGGCCATGGACGATGGGTTTCCTGCGCGAACACTTCATAATCCTGCACACGCGTTTCCCAAATACTGAAGAGCACACGCTGCCCGGCGGTCGGCCCGCCCCGGATCGGCACCGGCACGAACTTCATGCCAAGCGTGTTGACAAAGGGCGCCTCTTTGGTTGCGGAGGCGGATGTGTTGTCGGAAACCAACCTGGCGGCCTCGGCGGCAGACTGCACGGATGATTCGTGATGTGCGATTTGTTCGGACGATTTCCATGGCGACCCCAGCAGCAGGCCCGCGAGTGCAATGACGGCGGCCACCCCGGCGACAGCGTAGATGGCCGTGCGAACCTTTGACTTCGAGGGTGGCTGAACCGCGGCCTTGGATGCACTGGACGACGGCGCAAGAGCCCTGGTGCCCGCAATGGGGATGCCGGCTGGAACCGCAGGCACGGCAGCGGGACCAAGTTTCTCGCTGGCGGCGAACAAGTCCGCCACCAACTCTTCGTAGCTTGACGGTCGCTTGGCGCGATCCTTGGCCAACATCCGGCCTACCAGCATACCCAATGGCATCGGACATTGCGGCCACGTCTTGAAGATCGCCGGCGGCGGGTCGTGCACGTGCTTCATGATGACCGCCATCGAGCTGTCGCCCTCATAGGGCGTCTGGCCGGTGAGTGAGTGGTACAGGGTGCAGCCGAGGCTGTAAATGTCCGTGCGGAAATCGATGTCCTTGTCCGCCTGTGCCTGCTCGGGGCTGATATAGTGCGGCGACCCCATCATCACACCGCTCTGGGTCAGTTCGGTGCTTTCCGAATCCACGATCTTTGCCAGGCCAAGGTCGCCGACTTTCACTTCGCCGGCCCGGGACAGGAAAATGTTGTCCGGTTTGATGTCGCGGTGGATGAGGCGCGTTTTGTTCCAGGCGTGCTGGAGCGCCTGCGCCACGTAGAGGGTGATCGCGACGGCCTCCCGGGGGGCGATGCGGCCGACCCGTCCGAGCCGCTGCTTCAGCGACTCGCCTTCGACAAACTCCATGGCCAGGAAATACACGCCGTGCTGCTCGCCGGCGGTGAAAACCTCCACGATGTTGGGATGGCGGAGATTGGCGGCCGTGGTGGCCTCGCGGATGAAACGCGCGATGTAAACCGGGTCCGCGCTGATCATTTCCGCCATCACCTTGAGCGCGACAATCCGGTTGAGCAACGGCTGGCGTGCCTTGTAAACGGCTCCCATTCCACCCTCGCCGAGCCTGGCGAGGATTTCGTAACCTGCGAATGTCTGGCCTTCGAGGTTGCTCACGGTGAAGACTCCCCACGATCCGAACCGGGTTCGCTTCGGGCCGCGCGCGCGACAGACCCGCCGTTGAGAATGTCGTCGGGTGGAGCGCTGTCAAAAGCAATCACAACGCCTTTTTGTATCCGAACCGGGGCGGAAAAACAAGCCGGCGGTCGGGTTCACCCCACCACCATGTCTTCCACGGGCACCTGCGGGGCGACCTTTGTGGGCACCACGGCTTTCTTCCAGCGGCCGGAATAATAGTACGCCAGGCTGGCCGCCATGCCGACCGTCAGGCCGATGGCCGACGCCACCCAGACCGCCTCGATCCGTTGGAAGTGATGCGACAACGCCAGCGCCAGCGGCACGCGCACAATCCACAGCGCGAACACCGTCACCAGCGTCGTCACCATCGTCTGGCCGGCGCCGTTGATGACGCCGTTGCTGACGAACATGGCCGAGAAACAAAGGTAGGCCGCACCGACGATCATCAGGTAGGCCGTCCCGATCCGGATCGCCTCCGGGTCGTTGAGGAACGCGCGCAGCAACAGTCCCGGTAGCGACATCACCGACACGGTCCCCACGAGCGTGATACCGCCGCTGATCACCATGCCCCACCGGAACACTTC
>CAZAAF010000137.1:0-9594 GCA_964482575.1 uncultured Verrucomicrobiota bacterium
ACCTTCCAGTCCCCGTCCGTAAGGGTCAGCGGCGCGGCGGCGGGTTCGGCGGCGGTGGCAGTAGTTCCGGCAGCCAGTATAATCCCAACGGGAGCGTTGGCAGCGCCACCATCTCAATGGACGCGGACACGCGCAGTATCACCGTCATCGCGGATGAAGAAACGATGAAGCACGTGGGCGAGGTCATCTCCAACCTGGACAAACCCAAACCCCAGGTCCTTATCAAGGTGGTGTTTCTCGAACTGCATCATACGGACGATTCGGATATCGGCGTTGAAGGCGGCGTCAAGATCGGCAACTCGTTTGTCGGGGCCAACGGATTTGGCCTGTCCGCGTTGAGTTCCGGGTCCGGATCCAACAACTTCCTGGGCCAGCCGCTCAATAGTTTCCAGCAAATCGCCCCCTACGCGGCGGCGGGCCCCGGCGCGGGTCTCTATCAGGTGCTGGGGAAGGATTTCCAGGCCACCTTGCGGGCCATCGCACAGGCGGGCAAGGCGACCCTGCTTTCGCGTCCGTCCGTGCTGACGCGCGACGGGCAGCCGGCCACCTGCATTGTCGGCCAGAACGTCCCGCTGGTCACCAGCGTCAGCTACGCCACGTCCGGCCTCACCACGTTCCCCATCGTCAACATCACGTATTCGAGCGTGGGGATTATTCTCAAGGTCACGCCGTTCATCGCGTCGGGCGGCATGGTGCAAATGATGGTGTCGCCTTCCATCTCGTCGGTGGATTCATCGCAGTCGCAGACCATCGCCGTCAGCCCGAATGGCGGGTCCCCGGTGACGGCGCCTTACATTGACATCCGATCCGCGGACACCGTGGTGGTCACGCCCAATGCGCAAACCGTGGTGCTGGGGGGCATGATCCACCACGACAAGACCACCACGGACATCAAGATCCCGGTCCTGGGGGATATCCCCTGGATGGGCGCGCTCTTCAAACGGACGGTCAAGAGCGACGACAAGAATGAATTGCTGATTTTCCTGACACCGCATATTGTCATGACGCCGACGGCCTTGACCGCCATGGCCGACAAGGACCGGAGCGTGATTGTGCCCCAAAAGTCGGAATCGGAGGATATGCTGGACCATTTCCTGGACAAGGTTCCGGTCAAGAAGGAAAAGACGGACGACAAGAATCCGCCGGCGAAACCGCAACCCTGAGGTCATCATGGCATCATCCCGACGCGGCACTGTGATCTATGCGCTCCTGGCGGTTGCCTGGGGGTTGATTGCGGTCTGGCAGACCGCCGAGCATTTCCGGGTCCAGACCGCGGCGCGGGCGCAACTGATGTATCGCGCGAAGGACATCTCGACGACGCTGGGCATCGTCCTGCGTGCGCAGCACCGTTTTGGCATCATCTACAAGGAGCGCGTGGAGTCCGCCCTGGCCGATCTGGTGAAGCCCGAGGAACTCAGCGGCATCGCGCTCTTGAACGCAGCGGGCGATGTTGTGGCCGCTGCGGGTGTCTCGCCGGAGTTCCAAGCCCGGGCGGTGGCCGGTCCCGTCGAACATTGGGGAAAACATTCGGTGACGTTGGTGAACCTGGTGGATTTGGGACCTGCCAACGTGGGGACCAATGCAGCCCAGAACGCCGAGGCCGCCAATCCCCCGATCGTCGTGCCCCGCGAGGAGTTCATGAAGACGGCGACGAACCGCTCCGGGGGCACCAACTGGCCCTTCCGCGGCTTCGGCCCGCCGCCCTCGCCGCCTTCGGACGGCAAGACCACCAACACGGTCGCCGGGGCGAACCCGCCTCCGCCGCCGTCGTGGCACGGCCGGCCGCATTTCGGGCGGCCTCCCTGGATGTCGGAGAAGGAATACCGGGCGATGCTTACCAAGGCGGGCGTGCACGGGTTTGTCATGGTCATGTCCACCCAGTCGCTCGTGGATGCGAGCGCCCGGGATCTCTGGCTCCGGGCCATCATCCTGGTGCTGGCGACGTTTTCGGCACTGGGTTCTGGCTTGGCTTGGCGCAACCTCAACAAATCTTCGGAGCTGCAACTCCGCCTGGTGCGGGCCAGCGAATTGACGTCGCACTTGAAGGAAATGAACTTGGCCGCCGCCGGGCTTGCACACGAGACCCGCAATCCGCTCAACATCATCCGCGGTCTGGCCCAGATGATTTCCAAGGAGCCGGCGGCCCCGGAGGAAATCCGCAACCAATCGCGCGCCATCGTGGACCAGGCGGACAAGGTCACCGCGCAATTGAACGAGTTCATCAATTATTCCCGCCCCCGCGAGGTTCGCCGCATCCCCCTGTCGCTGCATGCGGCGATCCACGAGGTCGTCCGCACGCTCAACTACGACATCGATGAGAAAAAGGTGGAGGTGGAGGTTCGGGGCGACTCGCTGGTCATCGAGGCCGACGAGCAGCTGCTCCGGCAGGCCCTGTTCAACCTGTTGATGAACGCTATCCAGGCCCTGGACGCCGGTGGTCAGGTCCAGGTGGTGGCCGGCAAGCTGAATAACGAAGGATTCCTGGAGGTTCGCGACACCGGGCCCGGGGTGCCCCCGGAACACCGGAAGGAAATCTTTAAACCGTATTTCACGACCAACCAGAAGGGCACGGGCCTGGGGTTGGCGGTCGTCCAGCAGATCATGCTGGCGCACGGTTGGGAAATTGAATGTCTTCCCAACGAGCCGCGGGGTGCTATATTCCGTATCACGCACCTGAAACTTGCGGCCAAACATTGAAGACCTCACTCCCGGACAACGCCCATTCACCGCTGCGGCGCATCCTGATTGTGGATGACGACGCCGGCCAGCGCAGCCTGCTGGATTCCTTCCTGCGAAGCCAGGGCTTCGAGACGCTCGTGGTGGATTCCGGCGAACGCGCGCTGGTGACGCTCCAGACGGACAAGGTCGGCATGATGATCTCCGACGTCCGCATGCCGGGCATCTCCGGGCTGGAAACGCTGCGCCGGGTGCGCGCCGCACACGGCCCGTTGCCGGTCTTGCTGGTGACCGCCTACGCCGACATCCGCGACGCCGTGGATGCGATGCGGGACGGCGCGGTGAATTATCTGGCCAAGCCCATCGACCTCGATGAGTTGCTGGCGTGCGTGCGGCAGGCCACCGGCATCGCTGAGTCCGCCCCGCCGCACTATGACGAAGACAAGCAGTTGCCGCCCCATGTCGTGGCGCAGGGCGCGTTGATGCGGGCGTTGTTCCGCGACGCGTCGCTGGTGGCACCCTCCGACACGCGGGTGTTGATTACCGGCGAGAGCGGCGCCGGCAAGGAAGTGCTGGCGGACGTGATCCACCAATGGAGCCGGCGCGCCGCGGGGCCGATGGTGAAGGTCAACTGTGCGGCCATCCCCGAGACCCTGCTCGAAAGCGAGCTGTTCGGCCACGAGCGCGGCGCGTTCACCGGCGCGCACGCTCAGCGCATCGGCCGTTTCGAGGAAGCCAACCACGGCACGATTTTTCTGGATGAAATCGCGGAAATGTCGCCGGGCCTTCAGGCCAAGCTGTTGCGCGTGACGCAGGACGGCCGTTTCCACCGGATCGGCTCGAACCGCGAAATCCAGACCAACGCGCGCATCCTGGCCACGACCAATCGCAACCTTGAGGAGGAGATCAAGGCCGGCCGGTTCCGGGAGGATTTGTTCTACCGCCTCAACGTGATCGAGCTGCATGTCCCGCCGTTGCGCGAGCGGCGCGAGGACATCCTGGCGCTGGCGGGGTTGTTCATCGGGAAGTTCGCCGACGGCCGCGCACGCTTTTCCGAGACGGTGACGGCGTGCCTGGAGAACTATGCCTGGCCCGGCAATGTGCGCGAGCTGCGCAATGCGATGGAGCGCGCCGTGCTCCTGTCGCGCAGCGAACTCATCCTGCCCGAGCATCTGCCCTCGTGTGTGCGCGCCGCGGCGGGGGAGGCGTCCGGGCCGGCCGCCGGTGGCGGCCAGTTGCAGGACATTGAACGCGAGGCGATCCTGCGGGCGCTCCGCGAGCACAACTTCAATCGCACCGAAACCGCGAAGGCCCTTGGCATCAGCCGGCGCGCCCTCCAGTACAAGCTGCAACGCTTCCAGAAGCCGGAGGCGTAGCGGCGTCCGCCGGCCGCCTCATTGGGTGCCGGCGTCAAACGTCACCGTGCCATCCGCACCCACGCACAACCGGCCGAGCGTGACACGGTGGTCGCCGTCGTCCGCATCCGGCAACAGCCGCTCGTTGGGCCGCCCGATTTGATGAGGCAACCACAGGCCTGCGCGCACGATGAAACTCCGGCCCCGCGCCGATTCCGGTGGTGCGATCAGGCAACCGGCTTCGACATCGCCCGGCGTGGTCAGCGCGGTGAGTTTCGCGCCCGGGTCGGGCCATGCGCTGAACGCGATCTTGCCGGCGTCGTCGAAATGAAAGAACGGGACGACGCCTTCGGGCAACGGATGGTGAACGCGCCACGTGACAGGCAGCCGCCACTTACCGTCGCGCGGTTGCAGGGACCCTGTGCGTACCGCGTAATCGCCCGTGATGTCCATCGTCCCGAGCCGGTAGCACCGCGCCCCGTCGCCGTCGGCCAGCGGCAGGGCGAGGGTCGGCGTGCCGCTCCGCGTGCCGACCGAGACATACACGTCGTATTTTCCGGCCCGGAGATTGAACGGCAGCGTAAAGTCCGCCTCCTGCGTGCGCGCTTCCGCCTTGTCCGGCTCGCCCACCGACAGCGTGCGAACATCAAACGTCTCATCCACGAACACGCCAACGATGCCGCTTTTCGCATCCTTGAACGTCAACGCCGGCCAGCCGCCGCCGTGGCAGGGCGCGACGCCTGCGTTGCGCCAGCGCGCCGTAAAACGAAACCGGGACTCAACCGTCATCTGTTTCGGCCACGACGCTTCCGCGAGCTGGAGCCGGTAGCCGAGGCGCCGGTTCATGCGGGCAATCAGCTCGCGGTTCTCGTTGAGAAATTCGCGGGGCCACCAGTGGATGGATGCATAGCTGGCGTGATAATCCTCCACCGCCTGCAGGTACAGGCTGCCGTCCTTCCAGTAGCCGCGGTCGCGCGAGCCGCCGAAATGTTCGGATTCCAGGATCACCGGCGTGGCCGGCCAGAACGGCTGCGCGAGCGCCGCGCTGAAGTAGGCGTACTTGCCGCCCCGCACGAGGATGCTGTCATCGCGCAGCGTCAACCCGTGATCCCGCGCGTAATCCAGCACCTCCCGTCCGCGGCCCTGGTTGGCCAGATCGTCGTTGGCGGCGAGCAGCGTATGCTTGAAATGGCTGCAGTGGAGGTCGATGTGCCGGCGGATCGTCGCCCCCGAGAACGGCAGCTTCGAGCTGGAATGTGTGTGGCCCTCGCCCCACACGCCGAACGAGCCGACATCCACGAACGCCACCTCGGGCCTGCCGTCATAGCGGGCCGCGGCGGCGGCGAGGAAGTGGTCGAGCTTTTCCAGGAACACCGGGTCGTCGTAGTCCGGTTCCCAGAACGGCCCGTCCTCCGTCACACCCTGACGGGGTTTGAAGCTGTGGCCTTTCGCCCCGGCCTTTGCCACCCACTCCGGCGTGGCGTAGCGCATGAACGACTCGCAGCAGGTGAACCGGAACGCGACCTGTTTGCCGCGCGCAATCCAGCGCTGGGCCGGCGTGTCTACCACCGACCAGTTGAAGCGGCCCTCCTCCGGTTCGACCAACGACCACGGCAGGCGCAGGTAAACCACGGTGAGGCCGGGGAAATCATCCACCGTGTCCGACGGCGCGAGACGCGAACCATAGTTGCCGACGTTGTTGTCGTAGAAGTGCAACACCCAGCCCATGCCGGGATTCTCGAGCGCCGCGCCGGTGTCCGCGGGCCGGACCGTCGTGCGATCGTCCGCGCCGAGGGCGGCGCAACACCCCGTGACGATGGCCAGACAGAACGACAGGGATGACGGTTTCATGTGGAGGCCTTTCTGCCACGGATGCCGGACCAAGGCGATGCAATTCAATCAGGGCGGGAGGGTCCTCGCGGATGGCGAAAAACCGGACGTTTTCGGACAGGGTTTTGCAGGCCCGTTCGGGCCGGGAAGATCGAGGCCGATGGCATGCGCTGCACGGCCTACCAAGGTAGCATCCATTTCGTGGTTGCTTCGCGGCACGGGGTTTTCCAAAATACGACCATGAACTCTTCCTTCGAGTCCGCCTCCGAAAACCCGTCCTCCACGTCCATCTCGCGCCGCCGGTTTCTTGCGCAAACCGGCGCAGGTCTTGCCGCCGCGTCCGCCCTGGGTGCGCCCGCGGTGCTCGGCGCCGAGGCCGGCCCCAAGGTCCGGCTTGGCGTCATCGGTTGCGGCGGCCGCGGGGCCTGGATCGCCAGCCTGTTCGGCGAACACGGCGGCTATGAGATCGTCGGCGTGGCGGATTTCTTCCAGGACCGCGTGGACACCGTGGCCGCGAAGTTCCAGCTCAAGCCGGAACAGACGTTCACCGGCCTGAAGTGCGCCGAGAAACTCATCGCCAAGGGCGGCCTCGATGCGGTGGCGATCATCAGCCCGCCGTATTTCCATCCCGGGCAGGCGCGCGCGGCGGTCGAGGCGGGCCTGAATGTGTACCTCGCCAAGCCCATCGCGGTGGACGTGCCGGGCGCAAAATCCATCCAGGAGAGCGGCCATCTCGCGACCAAGAAAGGTCTCGTGTTCCTGGTGGACTTCCAGACGCGCGCCAACGAGATCTTCATCGAGGCGATGAAACGCGTCCACGCCGGCGCCATTGGCGAGATTGCGTTTGGCGAGTCGAGCTACCAGTGCGGCCGGCTCGGGTTGAAGGGACCGGTCGGCGACACGCCCGAGGCGCGGCTGCGCAACTGGGCATTCGATATCGCGCTCTCCGGCGACATCATCGTCGAGCAGAACATCCACACGCTGGATGTGATGAACTGGGCCATGAACAACGTCCCGCCCGTCCGTTGCACCGGCACCGGCGGGCGCAAGGTCCGCGTGGACGTGGGCGATTGTTGGGACAATTTCCAGCTCACCTACGAATATCCGAACAAGGTTGGCGTGGCGTTCTGCTCCCGGCAGTTCGATTGCGACGCCCCGGGCGGCATCATCAACAAGATGTACGGTTCCAAGGGCGCGTTGCTGACCGAATACGGTGGCAACGTGATGATCCGCGGCGCAGGTGATGCCTTCTACCGCGGCGGCCGGACCAATGCCATCTACAAGGAGGGCGCGCAGGCCAACATCAAGGCCTTCCACGGGCTGGTTGGCAAGAAGGACGCCTCCAACACGACGGTGGATGTGAGTGTGACGAGCAACCTCATCGCCATCATGGGCCGCATGGCCGCCTACAGTGGTCACACGGTCACATGGGACGAGGTGATGAAGTCCACCAAGCGGATGGAGCCGAAGATCGAAGGCCTGAAGGCGTAAACACGCGGCTCAGCGCGCGTCAGCCGCCGGCCGTTTCCAGTACGTCCGCCATCCGCGATTGCGCACGAGGGCGTCGGTGGGTATTTGCCAGGCCACGAGAAGGATGCCAAGCAGGTCGCCCGCCGACGAGAGCAGGTTGATCAGGGACAGGGCCGTCAGAATGATCTCGGCGGCTTTCCATCGTCCCCATGCATCCATCAGTACGATCAGCGGGATGGGACCGAGCGACAGCACGAGCATCGGCGCGGCCAGAATCGCGAGGAACCTGTTTCGTGTGAGCACGCCATCGTAGTGCGCGTAGAACAACAGGCGGCTCGGCCAGATGCCGAGGAGGGTCTGGTCCGTGCAGCCGCGTGCTGGATGGACCAACGCGTGAATCATTTCGTGCACCGGGATGAACAGGACGAGAGCCGTCAACATGCCGATGAATAGGAGATCTGCATCCCGTCCCTGAAATGTCGCGCTTCCACTCCCGCACAGGCCGTGGGGTGCGATGTGATGCAGCAGCACGGCCAGCAAAGCGGTCACGATCATCCCGAGGGGGGCGGCGATGAATTGCATGATCCCCGGCGAAGGTTCGCGGATCGGTGACCATCCGTCCTCTTCCGGATGGAAATCCCCGGCCGTCGGGACGGCGCCCCAGTGGATTTTCATGGCCCGTCAAACCCCGCCGGCCTGCACCAGCCGGGCGAAGTGCTCGAAGCTCCGGTCGTACGTGCGCTCCGCCGCCGCGGGGAAACAGCAGCCCGGAAGCTGGCGCATGCCGAGATGGTAGCTCAGGCACTCGCAGCAGGCTCCCTGTCGCGGACAGCCGTCGTAGCTGCAAGTGCAGTTCCTGGCGTTCTTCTGTTTCTTGCATTCCATGGCTTGTCTCCTTTGATTGAAACGGTCGTCCCGAAAACCGTTTTCAGCTTGTGAAACCGCACGCCGCCGATGCGCCAGTGTGATGGAACCGCCGTTCATTTGCAACCGGAACGGATTTGGAAATCCGTTCGCCACGGATTGCGCCACGGCTTTGGATCGTGAAACGGACTTCCAAGTCCGTTCCGGCGGCCGACGGCAAAAAACTCGTTGGCGATACCCCGCTACGCCCGGGCCGCGCCTGGCACGAAATCCCGGATGCCTTTGACGGTGGCCACGCCCGTCGTGCCCAACTGGTGAATGACGATGGAGGAGGCGATCGCGGCGATTTCGAGCGACTCGCGTGGAGCCGCCCCGGCCGCCAGCGCGCACGTCAGGTTGGCGGTGACGGAGTCCCCGGCGCCGACGATGTCGATCGGGCCGCGCAACGGCAGCGCCGGCACGTGGTCCACCTGACCGCGGGGCGAGGCGCCCAGCAGCCCGCGCTCGGCGAGCGTCACAAACACCGGGCGGTTTTGCCGGCGCGCGAGCGATGCGGCCAGCAGTTCGATTTCCTCCAGCGTCAGCTTGGCCGCCGCGCCCGTCAGCGCGCTCAGTTCGGCGGCGTTCATCTTGAACGTGACCGACGGATAGCCCTTCAGTCCGCGCCGGCTGTCGGCGATGATCAGCAGCTCGGGCCGTTGGGCGGCGACCTCGGCGATGGCTTTCAACATTGGCGTGGTGACCACGCCGGTTTCCGCCACGTCCACCTGGTCCATGAGGATGATGGCGTGGGCGGTTTCCGCCAGCGTGCGGACCGACCGGATCAATTGTTCCTGAACGTTGGCGGGCGTGGGCGTCCAGTTCTTGCTGTCGAGCCGGTTCAGTTCCACCGGCGGCTTGCCCTCTTCGAGAACCAGCGGTTTGCAGTAGGTGAACGTCCGGCGCCCGGTCGTCTGCATGAAGTAGTCGAGCTTCACACCCGCCTGTGCCTGCAACGCCCGCCGCAGTTCGAAACCCTCGCCCTCCTCCCCGCCAAAACCGACGGGGAAAATCTCCCCGATGCCGAGCGCGACCAGATTGTTGAGGATGGTCCCTGCCGCGCCGGGCTGGCTGCGCACGTTGACGACATTCCGGACCGGCAGCCCGGTCTCGAGCGATGTCTCCTCGCGGGCTGGGTCGATTTCCAGATACCGGTCGAGGCAGATGTCACCCACGACGGCAATCCGGAGGCGGGGATAGGCGGCCGAGATGGCGTCGAAACGTTGTCGGTTCATGGGCGTCCCAGTCGTTGGCAGAGATTGTGCAGGAAGGCGACGTTGTCGCACTGGACGTACCGCATCACGCCGCCCATGCGCGAGAAGCTCTTGCAGAAACGCAGGTAATACGCCGGGCTGGTCCG
>CAZAAF010000138.1:0-9561 GCA_964482575.1 uncultured Verrucomicrobiota bacterium
CGCCCCCGGCCTTGATCCAGTCATCCACGCCCCAGATGCCCGAGGCATGGGCTTCGCCTTGGACCGTGCCGGTCACTTCCTTGTAGCCGAACATCGCGTTTAGCATTGCGCCGCCGTCCTTCACGTTCTCCAGCCGGATGGAGGTCTGGTAATGCATCGGAGTCTGGCTCAAGTCGAACGTGGCCTGGCCATTCTGCAACCGCCCCCCGTAAAAATTGGCCGCATAGTTGGTCACGCTCAACACCCGATTGCTCAGGTTGAGTTCCATCATGAACGCGCCGATGTGCAGCCGCCACCAGTCCACTTCCGGCGCGGTGATCGTCGCACTGCAGAGCGATTGCAGCGGATCCTTCAAATCGATCGACCCCTGGATGTGCGATATCTTGGGCGGCGTGGCAAAATGATACGGTGACGCGATGGCCACGGCGTTGCTGCCGAGCAACTGGGCGACTTCGATCGGCAGCACCTTGCACGAGTCGCACGCCACCTCCAGCCGTTGCTGTTGCCGGTCGAAATCGAATTTGCCCTCCACCCGACCGCTGGGCACCTCGAAGGAGAATCGGGGGGCGTGGACGGTCTGCGGATTGAGCGTGAACCGAGCCTGGAGGTTGGATGCCTGGCCGAGACCGGTCGTCAGTTTCCCGACCGTGACCGACCCGTCGGCCGCCGCGCGCTCGGGATGGCGCATGTTGCCGCCGTAGTTTTTCAGATCGAGTCGGACCGGGGTGTCCGGACGGTACCGGTCCACCGCCTGCCGCAGGGTCTCGCTGAGCGCCGGTTTCAGCGACACCAGGTCGAGCAACCCCTTTCCGCTGCCGCCGAAATCCGCCGTCTTGAAATTGTACTGATAGCTGCCCTGGAGGCTGCCTTCGGGCCGTTCCACGGTCCCGTTCTGAAACCGCAGCACGCTGTGGCCATAATGGAAATCGCTCTTCGTCGCGGTGGCGCTCAGTTTGTGCCATTCCAGCGGACCGGTTTCGAGATGGCCTTCGCATTCGCACTCTTCCAGATGCAGCCAGTTGCCCATCCAGCGTCCCCCGGACAGCACTGCGGGCCGGCCGGCCTTGAACTCGCGCAGTGTTTTGACGAAGTTGGTGGACAACAGGGGCGCCAGCCGCAGCGTCTCCACATTGGAACTCATCTCGTTGAAAACAAAATCCTGCCGGGTCAGGTGGCAGGCGTAGTTGCCCTGCAGCGTGGTGATCTCGTCCGGCCGTTCGGCCGAGGGTTTCAGGTCCGCGAGCCCCTCGGTGAGCGTGATGATATCGTTGCGCAGCACGCCGCGGCAGACCGCGCGGAGAAGGGGAATGCCGCGGAAGGTCGCGTCGGACACGGAGACGCGCCCGCGTTCAATCGTCGGGTGCTGCGGGTCGGTGTTGGTCCATGCAATCTCGAATTCCAGTTTGGGATTCGTTTTCCAGGTCCAGTCCCGGATCATGCGTTGCCAGCCCGGCGGCAGGAACGGCGTCAGTTGTCGCGCGTCCATGTCGCTGCGGACCTGCGCGCCGGCCTTCATGGCCTTGAAATCGAAGAAGCCGTTTTCAACAACCAGCGCGCCGCCGGCCACCTGAACGGTCAGTTTGTCCACGCTCAACCGGTCCTCCGCAAAGCCGGCCTTCAGGTCCACCTTCGGCAGCGGGTCGCAGTGCCACTCGGCCAGTTGTTGCTGCTGCTTGGGCGGCGCGAACTGCGCCAGCGCCTTCCAATCCGCCGTACTGTGCAGCGTGACATGCGCTTCCTTGCGCTGGAAATCGTACAGGCCGTCGCTCAACTCCACCGTGCCGCCGCCGAGGGTCGCGACGAGTGTGTTCAACTGCACCTTCTGGTCGCGATAGCTGGCCCGGGCCTCGAGAGCGTCGATGGCGACCTTGGCATGTGCCACCGGGCCGGTTTGAAGGGTGAGCGAGACCACGGCGTTGGTGATGGCGTCGGCGCTGGCCTCGAAGTCCAGCGTCAGCACCGGCGATCGCTGGAATTTCAGTGCGTTGAGTTCCCCGGTGATTTTGCGGACGAGATGGGTGCGCCGTTCGCGTTCCTCGGCGCTGGGCGGTGGTTTGGGTTTGGACGGCTTGGGCAGGGTGAACCGGCCCGCGAGCGCGAGCCGCAGCCGCAGCACCTCGGCGGTGAGCTGGTCCACCAGGAGGACGTTGTTCTCCCCGAAGCGCACGCGGCCGTAAATCCGGTGCGCATCGATCCGTTCGGAGTGCGGGTCATCGAAGAACAGCGGCACGGACAGCTCGCCGTTCATCAGCTCCAGCGCGTCCAGGGGCGTCTGCCGCCACCACAGGCCGCGGAGGTCGAAACGGAGGCCGACGCGTTCGGCGCGCACGAGCGGCTGGTCCGGCGTGCGTGTGTCGCCCAGCGTGACGTCGCGAGCCACGATGCCCGTGGGGATTTCAAGGTGGAGGCTGCGGAAGCCGAAGGCGATGCCGCGCGAGGCGAGTTCCTGGACGACACGCTCCTTGACGACATCCGGGATGCCATAGAAGCAAAGCCATGCATAGCCGCCGGCCAACAGCAGCAAGACCAGCCAGAGGGCCAGCCGCAACCAGCGGAACAGGGTCCGCAGCATCTTCCAAAGGCGTTTCATGTGAGACGCACGCCGTCAATTTGCGCCGAACCCGGCACAGGCGGCAAGTTCTTAGTTCAACAGCCAAACCGGACGCGCGGCGTCAACACATAGGCGTCGCCGGCCCGAGAACATAACGCGCCCCCCGCCGGAATTGTCCCGGCGACCGGCCGGCGGTCGGGCGGCCTTACTTGGTCGCCTTCGCAGACGGCGCCGGAGGGACGGGTGCGGTGACCTTGGCCGGCGGCAAATTCGTGTCCGGCCGCTTGAGCAGCCCCTTGGTCAGGCTGCTGGCGGTGGAGGCGCTGAGTTCGAAAATCGCCGGCTCGCCGGCCAGCAGGCCGTAACGGCCCTGGTCGGCGGTTTCGTTGCCGAGGGACAGGCCGAAGGTCTTGTTGGTGCCGTTCTCGTTGACGTCGAAGTTCAGGACCCACGCCGGCTTGTCGAGGCCGAACTTGGCCTTGTCGGCGGCGCTGGTGCTGACGAACTTTTCGGCGTTGAGGCCGGTCACGGTCCAGAGCACATCGTCCACGGCGTTGGTGTCGAGCACGCCCTGCACGCCGGGCGCCAGCTTCCACTTGTCGTCCTTCTTGTCGATGGCGAAGATCGTCGCGCCCTGCTGGCGGCTCAGTTTGGTGACCTTGGATTTCTCCGTGGCGATCAGCGTGCGGTTTCGCAACGCCAGCGCCGTCTTCGGGAGTTTCCCGAACAGCGCGTTGTCCACCGCGTACACGTACGGCTCATCCGTGCGTTTGACGTAGATGATCTTCTTCTCCTTGTCCTCCTTGCCGAACTGGAGTTCGGTCATCGTCACCAATTCCGGCTTCGCCGGGGCGGTGGCGGGAGTGGTGGCGGTCGCGACATTGGTGGCGGCGACCGTGGCGGCTGGTGCATTGGTGCGCGCCGCCGTCGTCGGGGTCGCCGGCGCCGGGGCGGGCGTCGATTCCTTTTTGACCGTGACCGTGTAGTACGGCTTGTCGAGGCCGTACTTGGCCGGGTCCGTCACCACATCGGCGACGAATTCCTTCGCCTCGATCGCGGTCAACTGGCTGAGCAGGTTGCCCACCTCGTTGTTCTCGGCCCGCGTCACCTCCGGCTCCGTCAACTTCCAGTCATCCTTGTCTTTTGCAAGCCGGAGGGTCTGGTTGGCAAAGCTGATGGCAATTTGCCGCGCGTCGTCGCCGTTGAAATCCGCGAGCTTCTTGTCGCGCAGGTCGTTGACCTGGAGGTTGAAGTCCTTCAGCGCCTCGCTGCGGACGGTCAGGATGGTGTCGGCGCCCTTGCGCTTGCAGTAGAGCTTCGTCGCGTCGTCCTTGACCGCGCTGCCGAACTGGACGGTGATGGCGCCCTCGTGCTCGGTCGTATAGACCGTCACTTCCAGTTGCGGCTGGTCGAGGCCGTAGGTGGCCAGGTCGGAAGGCTTGTCGGTGGCGAAGGATTCCGCCTGCAGGCTGTGCAGCTTCTCCAGCACGCCGTCCACCTTGCTCTGGTCCGCACGGGCCATGATCGGCTGCGCCACGCGCCAGACCTGGTCCGCCGGGGATGCCGCGCCGGGCTTGGCAGCCTTGACGACTTCGATGGCTTTCTTGCCCTGGGCGATTTCGAGCCGGTTGGCCTGCAACGTGCCGAATTCGGCCACCGTCTTGTCGCGCAACTCGTCCGTCTTGCGGTCGAGCTTGCCGAGCAGGCTCTTGTCCACCATCAGGATGTCGTCGCTGCCGCCGAGTTGGACGTACACCGTGTTGCCGACCGCGGAGGTCTTGCCGAACTTGATGACCGTGGACTTGTCCTTCTTCCAGAACGTTAGCTCCACCGCGGGCTTGTCGAGGCCGTAATCACTGAGCTTGCCGCCCTTGGTCTTGAGTTCCGCCGGGGTGATGACGCCGTCCCGATTGAGGAACTCCAGGCTGCTGGCGATGCCGTTGACCTCGCTGCCGCTGGCGCGGTAGGCGAGCGGCTCGCGCAACTGCCACCGGTCCTTGTCCTTCTCGAGGACGATGCGCCCGACCAGGTTTGACGTGTTGAGCGCCACCTGGAACTTGGTGATGTCGTCGCCTTTGAGGTCGAACACGCGCTTGGCACGCGACTCGCGGTCGGCCGTGGAGGGCAGTTGCGGTTCCTTCAACCAGATGAACAGACCCATCACCGAGGCGATGACCAACAGAACGAGAGTTGTCTTGGGCTTCATAGCTTGTGAGACGTGAAACGTTGAACGTGACTCGTGATTCGCAATACGCGCTTACTTCCGGCGGCTCATCCAGACGCCGATGCCGATGACCGTCACGACGCCGGGGATGCCCAGCAGCACGGTGATGCTGAACCAGGTGAACCGCGGGCCGATGGTGAACTTGAATTCCTGCGGCGTCTTCGCGCTGATCGCGATCTTGTCCTCGCGCTGCAGCATCCAGTTCACCGCATTCAGGAAAAAGTCGCTGTTGGCGGCTTCCATCACGTACTTGTTGATCAGCAGGTTCGAGGTGCCGATCACCACCATCCGGCTGGCGCCGACGTCCACGCCGGAGACGTTGCCGCCGCGCTCGACGGCGACGGCCATTGTCAGCGGCGTCTTCTTGTCCGCGCCCGCGTCGTACTTCGCCTCGCGGCGTTCCAGCGCTTTGAAGTCCGTTTCGCCCCAGGCATCCTTCTCCGGCGACTTGACCAGCCAGGTCACCTTCGGCTTGTCCGGGCTGGCCTCGGGGCCGCCGGCGTCAATGGCGTCGAGCGAACGGCTTCGCGGGAAGAAGCAGTTCATGTCCCGGATCTTGTTCACGATCGGGTGCCGGCCGTACTCGCCCACGGGCATGTCGAACGTGATGCCCTCGCGCAGGCCGAGGATCGACACGCGCATCATGATCAGGTCGTTGTCGAGCCGGATGTTCCACTTCTCCAGCAGGGGTTCCAGCGCCGTGTCGGTCATCGGGTCGATCATCGCGATCACCCGGCCGCGGTTCTCCAGGAACTTGCCGATGAGGTCCACTTCCTCCGCCGTCAACCGCACGGCCGGGCCGGCGATGACGAGGACGTCGCAATCCTCCGGCATCTTGTGCTTCTCGGAGAGTTTGAGCTTCTCCACCAGCATGTTGTCCTGCTTCAGCTTGTTGCCGATGGTCGAATACCCCTTGGCTTCATCGAAGCTCTCCGGGTCTTTTTCGCCATGGCCGGTGAGGAAGCACACCTTCCGCGGCTTCTCCTCGGTGACGGCCAGGAGGGCGGACGTGATGGCCTGCTCGCCCTTGAAGGCGGTGGCCTTCGGCGGCTCCGGCTGCCAGGGATTGCCGCTGTTGCTGAACTCCATGATGTCGCTGTCGCTCAGGTACTTCTTCTTGTCACCGCAGAGCACGGCCACGGTGTTGGCGGTGGTGACCTGGTGCTTCTGGATGAGCTGCGCCGCCATCGGATCGCGGTCCACATCCACGACCTCGAACTTGATGTTCTTGCTTAGGTTCTCGTACTCCTTCATCAGGTTCTGCAGGTCGTTGTGCAGCCGCGCGTCGCCCTCGGTCATCGGCTTGTAGAACATGATGACCTGCACGGGCTTGGCGAGCTTGCCGACGATCTCCCGGGTCTTGTCGGAGAGCTTGTAGTAGGCCGACCGCGTCCAGTCGAAGCGGTAGTCGGTCTTGTGCGTGAACCAGTTGGGCGGCCAGAACCACTCGGCGTGGCGGTAGGCCAGCCAGTTCAGCATGATCATGATGGCGCCGGCCAGGATCGTCGTCAGCACCACGTTGGTGCCGATGGCGGTCTTTTGGCCGAGGCCGTGGACGGTTTTCTTGGGGGGCTGCGTTTGGGGATTGGACATGGCTTCGGTCCTTCCAGAATCTAAATCGTTTATCTCCACTTCCGGGATTCAACAATCTTTTGGGTGCAGAACAGGATGAACACCGTCACGCTGACATAGAGGATCAAACGCCGCAGGTCCAGTTGACCGCGCGAGAGATCGCGAATGTGCTCGATCGAGCCGATATAGCTGAAGAACGACTGCAGCCACGTCGGGCCGATGTTCATCATGAAGCCCAGGAAGAACATGATCGCCACCAGCACGAACCCGACGATGGCGGCAATGATCTGGTTCTGCGTGAGGGAGGAGGCCAGCACCCCAAGGCTGATGTAGAACATGCCGACCAGCATCGTGCCGAGGTAGGCCATCACCACCGGACCCCAGTCGATCGGCGTCGGCGCGGAGGCGAAGCGGTTGAGGATCCACGAGTACCCCACGGTCGGCAGCCACAGCAGCGCGAAGAACGTCAGCGCGCCGAGGAATTTCGACCAGACCACCGCGGCGTCGCTCACCGGCGCGGTCATCAGCGTCTCGATCGTCCCCATCCGTTTCTCTTCGGCAAACAGGCGCATCGTGATCACCGGGATGGCCATCAACATGCCGATCCAGTAGAAGAACGAGCCGAAGAAGATCTGCATGACGCTCACGTCGTTGGTGCGGCCGTCGAACGCCATCAACAGCATCCAGAACCCCACGCCGGTGAGCACCAGGAACGACACCATCACCAGGTAGGCGATCGGCGACAGGAAATAGGCGGCAATCTCGCGCCGCCACAGGGTGCACACTTTGCTCATGGTTACTTCTCCTCCTCTTGCTTGGGCGCCGACGGTTCGACGCGCGTGATGGATACGAAGACGTCTTCCAGCGTCTGCCGCACGCGCGACAGTTCGCGCAGCGTCCACTTCTGGGCCGCCGCCTTCTCGTAGATATGGACCCGCACGTCATTGCGCGGCGGTGCAAAGACGGTCGCGCGGATGAAGTCATCCGCCGCCGGCTCGATGGCCACGTCCTTGACGCCCGGCAGGGCGCGCAACTCGCGCTCGACGGCCGCGCGGTCGCCGCGGATTTCCGCGCGCACCGTGCCGCCGCCCTCGATCATCCGGGTCAGGTTCTCCGGCGTGTCGCTGGCGACGATCTTGCCCTTGTTGATGATGATGACCCGGTTGCAGGTCATCTCCACCTCCGGCAGGATGTGCGTCGAGAGCAGGATGGTGTGCCGCTTGCCGAGGTCCTTGATGAGCTGGCGGACCTGGCGGATCTGGTTCGGGTCGAGGCCGATCGTCGGCTCGTCCAGGATCAGCAGGTCGGGGTCGTGCACGAGCGAGTCGGCCAGGCCGACGCGCTGGCGGTAGCCCTTCGAGAGATGGCCGATGATGCGGCGGCGGACATCCGTCAGCCCGCAACGCTCCAGCACCTCATCGGCGCGCGCCTTGCGCTTGGCGGTGGGCACACCCTTGAGCGCGGCGCGGTAATTCAGGTATTCCCCCACGCGCATTTCCACGTAGAGGGGATTGCTTTCCGGCATGTAGCCGATCCGGCGGCGCACATCCTCCGATTGGGTGAAGACGTCGTAACCGGCCACCGTCACCTTGCCGCTGGTGGCCGGCATGAACGCCGACAGGATGCGCATCGTGGTGCTCTTGCCCGCGCCATTCGGCCCGAGAAAGCCCACAATCTCGCCGCGGTTGACGGTGAACGACAGGTTGTCCACCGCCGTCATGCCCGCGTATCGTTTTGTCAGGTTTTCAACAGCAATCATGGTTCGTTATCCGTGATTCGTTCTTCGTTGTTCGTGATGGGGGGGCGCGTCCTTCGCCACGGGCGGCGCACTCCGCGCCTCCGGCTGTCACCAGCCACCCGTCGCCAGACCGCCACACACCCAGCCTACCTTGCCTTCACTCGTACACTGTCCACATTCTGCAGTAAAAATCCACCGCGCCGCACGCTGGTGAACACCGTGATCGCCACCGCGTCGCCCGGCGCCACTTCGCCCAGCGCGGCCGCCACGTCGTTCTCGCCGTGCAGATCGAGGCCGCCGATGCGCGCCACCACCAGGCCGCGGCGCAGGCCTGCTTCCCAAGCCGGACCGGTGCGATCCACTTCCGTCACCAGCAACCCCTGGCTGGCCGCCACGCCGAACATCTGGGCGAGGTCGGGCGTGATCAACTGCATCCGCAGCCCGAGCTTGCGCCACGCCAGGTCGAAACCCGGAATCTTCGGAACGGCCGCCAGCTTCACCGTCGCCGGCTGGCTCTTGCCGCCGCGCTGGAACGTCAGCGTTACCTCGTCGCCGGCGGCCTTGCTCAGCAGCCGGCTCTCAAAATCCACCATCTCGCACACCGGTTCGCCGTTCACCTTCTCCATCACGTCGCCGGCCAGCAGGCCCGCGCGTTCGGCTGGACTGTCTTTTTGAACCGTCGTCACGGTCAACCGTCCGGCTTGCATCGTCACTTGCGCGCCAAACCAGATGCCCTTGCTTTTCTCCGGGCTGAGCAACTCGCCCAGGATTTGCCGGACGCGCCGGACCGGAATTGCGAATCCGATGCCCTGCGCCTCCGCCATCATCGCCGTGTTGATGCCGATAAGATGGCCGTCCAGGTTGATCAACGCGCCGCCGGAATTCCCCGGGTTGATCGCGGCATCCGTCTGCAACATGTCTTCAAACACCACTTCGCCTTCCCAGGTTGCCTTCCGGTTCTTGGCGCTCAAGACACCGCGTGAAATCGTGTTTTCCAGGCCGTACGGGTCGCCCAGCGCGATGACGGTTTCGCCCAGCAACAGGTCGCCGTCCGCCGCCAGTTCAATGGCGGGCAGGGGCTGCTTGGGGTCCACTTTCAACACCGCCAGATCGTGCTTGGCGCTGCCGTTGATGTACCGGGCCTCGTACTTGGACCCGTCGGTCAGCGTCACCGTGATCTTGGACCCTCGCTCCACGACGTGCTGGTTGGTCACGATATAACCACCGCGCTCGACAATCACGCCGGAGCCCAGGCTGTAGCTGGTGTAGGTCCGCTGCGGACGGCGGTAGCCATAAAACTCGAAAAGCAAATCCTCAAACGGGTCGCGGTAGCCGCGGTGGACTATCCGTTCGGTGGAGATATTAACCACCGTGCGGTACGCCTTTTCGATGGCCTGCACCGTCGCGTCGCGCCGGACCGGGCTGGACACCGGCAACTCCGCCGCGCCAGCCAGGGCTTGGCAAAGAACAAGAACA
>CAZAAF010000139.1:0-9556 GCA_964482575.1 uncultured Verrucomicrobiota bacterium
TGCGGGCGTCTCATCCAGGAAGGCGAGCGGCTGCTCGTCATCGATCTGGGGTCTCTCCATTACATTTCCAGCGCCGGGCTTCGTTCGTTGCTCGTGGTGGGCCATCGCCTCAAGGAGGCGGGCGGGACATTACGGGTCTGCCAGTTGAACGGCATCGTGAAGCAGGTATTCACCGCAGCTGGTTTCTCATCGATTTTCCCCGTCTTCGATACGGTGGAAGCCGCCGTCAAGTAATCCATCCGTTGTTTGGAGGCTCTTCCCGTGAACCCGAACGAGACAATCGAACTGACCCTGCCCAACCGCCTAGTTTATTTGCCAATCGCACAGGCCGTGGTGCGGGAAACGGCACGGAACTGCGGTTTCGATGAGACGGCCCTGAGCGAAATCGAGGTAGCCGTCGAAGAAGCGACCACCAATGTGATGAAGCACGCCTACGATGCCGAGGAGAATCCAACCTTCGACATCGTCTGCAAACGTCTGGCGGAAGGCCTGCAGATCATCCTGCGCGAGAAGGGAATTCCCTTCGACCCGAAACTCATCCCGCTCTACAAGCCTGAGCTGCTGGAGTCGGACAGCCGGGCGGCGGGCATGGGGTTTCATTTGATGAAATCCATGGTGGACGACGTTCAGCTCGTCAATCTGGGCCCGGAGGGCAAGGAAACTCGGTTGTTGAAACGGTTCAAGAACATGCCCGCCGAACCTCGCGCCAGCGAGGCGGTGTCCCTCACCTCGGTCGAACCCCAGGTGATTCAGGAAAAGATCACCTACGACGTCCGTTTGATGGCGGAAAAGGAGGCCATCGAGGTCTCCAAGTGCGCCTTCAAATCGCACGGCTACAGTTTCTTCGACGACCACATCTATTACCCGGACCGCCTGGTCGAACTCAACAAGAGTGGGGCGATGATCTCGGCGGTGGCCGTCACCAAGGACAATGTCTTCATGGGACATGCGGCCCTGCTGTACCAACATCCAGACGATCGTATCCCGGAACTGACTTTCGTCTTCGTCAACGTCGAGTATCGCGGCCAAGGCATCTTCAACCGGCTCAACGAGTTCCTCATGCAAACGCCCAAGAAGCGCGAATGCACGGGAATTTACGCTTATGCGGTCGCCAATCATATCTTCACGCAGAAGACCATGGCGCGCTATGGCATCAATGATTGCGGCATCCTGCTCGCCACGAGTCCCCGAACCTGGAAGTTCAAGGGCATCCCCGGGGATGCCACGCAGCGCATCACGGTCATCCTGGCCTTCAAGTACATGGACAAACCCAAGCCGGTCACCGTGTATGCCCCGGAACATCATCGCGAGATGATTGCCAAGCTCTATAAAAATCTGGGAGCGACCCCGGAGTGGGGCACGTCGACCGTCACGTCTGCATCGCTCCCCCCCACGGGTTCAAAGATCGAGGCGGAAATCAATGAGTCCGAGAGTTGCGCCGAGATCTATGTCGAGCGCTACGCCCAGGACACCGTCCAGGAAGTCCGCAAACAACTGCGTCAGTACTGTCTCCGGCAAACCGCCTGCATCAACCTGTTCTTGAACCTTCAAGATCCCGTCACGCAAACCATGACGGTGGAATTTGAGAAGTTGGGTTTCTTCTTCAGCGGTATTCTGCCCGGTGGACGCATCGGGGATACGCTGATCCTCCAGTATCTGAACAACGTGGATCTCGCTTATGACAAGATCGCGGTCTACTCCGACACGGCCAAGGAGTTGCTTGAGTACATCCGCGCCCACGACCCCAACGCTTCGATATGAGAATGGCGGGGGCGCCCTGCTCTTTCCGAACCTGGCAGGCACCACGGTAACGCAGGTCAATCTGGACACGGAACAATTTGCCTTCGCGAAACGGCACCCGGAACTTTTCAGGAATGCCGAGGTCAATCCCCTGCTGGATCCGCATATCTGCCAGCAGATGGTGCGTGAATGCCACGCTGCCCACGGCGTGGATTGGTCCTACGGCGGTTACCTTGAGAACCGGCAACATCTTTGGCGGGGATCCTATCTCAAAACCAAAGGCACCTACCTGCACCTGGGGGTGGATTTCAACGTGCCGCAAGGCACCCGGGTGGCGGTAGTGGAGGATTCTCTCGTCATGCTGGTGGATGAGGACCGCGACTACGACGGCGGATGGGGCCATCGTGTTTTTCTCAAGCCATCCAGTACACGCCGGCTGAAGATTGTGCAGATCTTCGCCCACCTCCAAGCCGTGCGGGTTCAACCCGGAGACCAATTGGCGCCGGGTGCCGTCATCGCTGAAGTCGGCGGTCCGCCGCACAATGGGAACTGGCATCCTCATCTCCATATCCAGTCGGTTCGGGAACCGCTCTTTCAGGAGATTCTGCTCGATCACTTCAGCGAGTTGGACGGCTATGGACATCCGGACGAAAAAGCCAAGCTCCGTCGCGAGTATCCGGATCCCCTGCCCCGCATTCCCGAAGAGTGCGCCGCCAACCGTGCATGGGATTCCCGAACTTATGGAATCAAAACGCCGTGCTTAATCCGTTTTCCGGAGGGGCTGCGGCACGGCACAGCGTCGGCATCCGCACCCCCACAGTCCTGCCGGACATCCCCGAGACTGCGTAACGATGGGACGTCGTCCTTGAAAACGGTTGCATCGCGAGGTGCAAAAAGCTTAAGGAAGGAGCGCAGCAAGGGCCTGACGGGCGAAGACATGAACGACAACAGACACACCCACAACTTCCGGTTCCTGTTGGCGTTGGCAATTCTGACGCCGTTGATGGTTTCCATGGCGGCGGTGGGCCTCGCGACCTCTTATCTGGGACATCTGTCCGTGGCGGAGTTGACAGAAACGATCGTCCAACAAACCGTGGGGCGCGTCAGCGGCCAGATGTGGCGGTTACTGGAAATCGCCCAAGACCAGAACAAGCTGAATCTGAGGGTCATGGCCGGCCGCCCACCCTGTGCTAGCGATTTTCAACGTCTCGCCGCGGCGATGGTGCCATCGTTCGAGGTGCATGAGGAACTGGACAGCACTTACTACGCCATCGAGAACACGGGGGAATTCTTCAACCTGGTACACGAAACCAATCATGTCGTCTCGCTGCTGACACGCACGATGGATCCAGAGGGAAAGTGGCATCATCGAAGTTATCTCTGGACCGGATCCGGCTGGAAGTTCGACCAGGAACTGACGTGGGACGATTATGATCCCCGCCGCCGTCCTTTTTACACAGCCGCCAAGGAGGCACTGGATGAAGCGCGAGAAAGCGATAAGAAGCGCCTGCAACCTTTGGAAGGACCATTCCAAGCCTGGACACCCACTTACTTGTTCTGGAAAGACCGTCCGGGGGACCGTCCCATCACCGGCGTGACCTGTACCACGCCGGTGGCTGACAGCGAGAAACATCTGCTGGGAGTCTGGGGCGTGGATCTCAACACGCTCTCGCTTTGTGATTATCTCGCTGTTATCAATCCCGAAGTCCCGGGCTATGCATTTGTTGTTGAGGAGCACACCGACGGCACGCGACGGATGGTGGCACACCCCGAGAGAAGGATGGTGGTCAACCAAAACGGCATGCTGTTCAACAACGTACGTGAAATCGCCGATGAGCCCGTCAAAGCCATGTTGCGGCAGATCCCCGCACGATTTTCAACCCTTGCCAACAAGCCGGTTCACTCCAAGGACCCGCTGAGCCTCTCACAAGTTGGACCGGATTCGGTATCGGCGCGCACGAAAACTTTTAGCTTCCGCGATCATGGCACAAACTATCTGGGAGGGTATTTTATTATCGAACCCCGGGAAAGAACGCTCGTCGGCATGGTGCTCCCCGAAAACGAAGTGATGGGGCGGGTGAACGAGAACGTCTTGTGGTTTTTTGCCACCTTCGCCACCGTGCTGGCCGGTTCGGTCCCCGGCATCTATTGGCTGGCGCGTCGCGCCTCCCGTCCGCTGGTGGAATTGCAGCGCGAAGCCCATGCCGTAGGCCGCCTTGAGCTGACCCCGTCGGACCCGCCGCTGTCGCGCATCCGCGAAATCCGCGAGCTGGGTCATGCCATGGCGCTGATGAAAACCAACCTCCGCTCGTTCCGCAAATATGTTCCGGCGGATCTTGTGGGCGATCTCGTCCGCAGCGGGCGCGAAGCGGTGCTCGGTGGCGAGCGCATCCATGCCACTGTTTACTTTTCCGACATCGCCAACTTTACGCCGGTGGCGGAAAAACTCCGTCCTGAGGAGACCGTCGAACATCTGGGTGCCTATCTACAGGCCATGAGCGACGGCGTCGCTCAATACGGCGGCACGGTGGACAAGTTCATCGGGGATTCCGTCATGGCGTTCTGGAACGCGCCGCGCCCCAACCCCGTGCACGCCGCCGATGCCTGCCGGGCCGCGCTCGCCAACCAGCATCTGCTCGACAGTCTCAACGAACAATGGAAGGCCGCCGACAAACCCGTTTTCCGGACACGCATTGGGCTCCACACCGGTCCGGTCATCGTCGGTAACATCGGCAGCGAGTATCGCATGAATTATACGGTCATCGGCGATACCGTGAACCTCGCCAGCCGGGTGGAAAACCTGAACAAGCTCTACGGCACCCGCATCCTCATCAGCGAGACCACCCGTGCCGCCGCCGGCGCCACCATCAGCACGAGGCCTGTGGACCGTACCAGCGTCAAGGGCAAGACCACCGTGGTCACGGTCTATGAACTTCTTTGCGAAGCCGAAGCTGAGACCCCGGAACTGGCCGAGCTGAAACACCTCACCGGCGTCGCCTTTGGTTACTACCAACACGGCGACTACGCCCGCGCGGTCGAGGCCTACCGCGACCTGCTGAAACGCTGGCCCGCCGACGGTGTCGCCGCCTTCCTGCTGCGACGATGCGAGGAACTGGCGGCCAAGCCACCAACGCCGCATCCCCCGGTTGGTTAATTGGTGTTGGCTGCACCCGGAAATATCAACAAAGGAACGATCATGAATGGACGCACTGTTTATTCCCATCAATGCTCCCGCCGCGACTTCCTTGCGACGGCCGGTTCCGCCGCATTGGCACCCGTGCTCGCACAGGCGGCGGAAGGCCCCACACGCAACGATGGCATTACCATTCGCCTCAACGCCGGGGCCGCGGACCGGTTGAATGAGATGGTCTCTTTCCCGGTGAACCCCAAACACCGTTTCAGCCGTTGGCAGGAGGGCAAATCCCGGTGGGCGCTTTCGCTGATAAACGAGCGCGGCGAAACCACATCGGAGGTTCCGTGCCAGTTCGAACCTGAGTCCGGCCAGCTCTCGTGGCTGACAGGCCGATTACAGAAAGGATCCTCGGCGTTGTATCGAATCCAGTGCGGCGATGGCTCCGCACCGGCCAGACGCTATCACATCGAGCAGAAACCCGCGCACCTGATGATCAACGTGGATGACCCGCTGCTCGCCCGATACAACTTCCTCGGAGTCTGGAAACCCTACTTCTGGCCGGTGAACGGATCGGCGGGGTCGGTGGTTCGCGGCGCGGGCGGCGGGGATCATCCGCATCATACCGGCCTCTATCTGGCATACGGCGGCCATGGCGAGGGTGGTTCCTCCAACTTCTGGTCGGACTGGGACGAGCCGCCGTACGGGCCGTGCGGCAAAATGCTGCACCAACGTTTTGTCCGCCTGACCGGGGGGCCTGTTTACGCGGAACTCGTGGAAGAGCTGATCTACGTCAAAGGCAACGGGGACAAAATCCTGGATGAGAAACGGACCGTCCGGCTCTGGCAGGCCGACAGCAGCACCCGGTTTTTGGACATGTCGTTTGAAACCACGCCGCCGCAGGATGTCGGGAAGAAACCCTTCATGCTGGTGGCCCGGCTCGCGCCGTCTATGAACATCCCCAAAGAGGGCCATGTCGAAAACTCCGAGGGACTGGTCGGGCGCAAGGAGGTTGATCACAAACGCGCCCGCTGGGTGGATTGCTCAGGTAAGGTCGGCAAAAGTATCAACGGGATCGGCATCTTCGATCATCCACAGAATCCGGAGCATCCCGGCCTGTGGGGAGAAGTCGCCGTGCAACCGCAAATGACCCTCGTCCATCACGCGCCCGACCCGCTTCCCGACAACCGTTTCCATCTGCGATTCCGGGTGTGTATCCACGACGGAGACAACCAGGCGGCGCAGATGGACGCACGTTATCAGAGCTACGCCGCACCCGTCACAATCGCCGCGGTGTAGCCGTCACGCCCCGATTCAAACCGCTTGCAACCGGTGGCGGAGACGCGTGTAACGCGCGGCGGTGTTGTTGTTGCGGACGGCAATGGAGAGCGCCTTTCTGGAACCGATCAGGACCACCAGCTTCCGTGCGCGGGTGATGGCGGTGTAGAGAAGATTGCGCTGGAGCATGACGTAGTGCTGGGTCAACACGGGAACAATGACAACGGGATACTCGCTGCCCTGGCTCTTGTGGATGCTGATGCAGTAGGCGGGCAACAATTCGTCAAGGTCGGTGAAATCGTAGCTGACCTCGCGGTCGTCTATCGTGACCGTCAACATTTGCTCGACGGGATCCATGGCCGTGATGCGACCGAGATCGCCGTTGAAGACGTCCTTGTCGTAGTTGTTCCTGATTTGCATCACCTTGTCGCGGAGGCGATAGATCCGGCCGTAACACTCGACCTGCTGTTCGTTCAGCTTCAACGAGAACTTCCCACCCACCGGGTTGATCGCCCCCTGGAGCTGGCGGTTGATGTTCTCGACGCCGCAAACGCCGCGGTGCATCGGTGCCAGCACCTGAATGTCATCGAACGGATCGAAACCGAACCGTTTCGGAATGCGATCGCTCACCAACGCCAGGATCGTCTGGAGAACTTTTTCGGGATCATCCTGTTCGATGAAGTAAAAATCCTGCAATCCCCCACCCTGGGGACTGCCTGCGACCGGGTCACGGGTTACGTCCGGCATCTGGCCGGAGTTGATGAGATGGGCGTTGACGACGATGTGGCTGGCTTTGTCCTGGCGGTAGATTTCCGTCAGCCGCACGGTGCGGCCGACGCGGCTCTCGATAATGTCACGCAGGACGTTGCCGGGACCCACGGACGGCAACTGGTCCACATCGCCCACGAGCACCAGCGATGCCGACGTGGGCACGGCCTTCATGAGTTGGCAGGCCAGCGGCAGATCGAGCATCGAGGCTTCGTCCACAATGAGCAGGTCGCCGTTAAGCGCCTTGCCCTCGTTGTGAACGAAGCCGTGCGTGGCCGGATCGTATTTCAACAGGCGGTGAATGGTCTGCGCCGTCGCGCCGGTGCTCTCGCTGAGGCGTTTGGCGGCGCGCCCGGTCGGCGAGGCCAGCAGCACGCGGCACTCCTTCGCCCGAAGGATTTTAACAATGGCGCGGGTGATGGTGGTCTTGCCAACGCCGGGGCCGCCGGTGATGACGGTGAGCTTGGAAGTGAGCGCGGTTTTGATGGCCTCGCGCTGCGCCGGCGCGAGCGCGATATCGTTTTTCTCCTCGAACCATTTCAACGCCAGGTCGAGCTTGATCTCCGGCAGGCCGAGTGGCGCTTGCGTGAGTGCCTTCAACCGCGCCGCCAGGTCGGTCTCCGCGCGCAGCATGCGGCTCAGGAAAATCAGGTCGTCTTCGATGCCAATGTCGTGGTCGGCGGCGAGCGCAAGAATCTCCGCCTTCACCTTGTCGTCAGGCACGTTGAGCAATGCGGCGGTCTGGCGGCAAAGCTCGTCATGCGGGCAGCAGGTGTGGCCTTCATCCGTCAGCCCTTCCAGCATGTGCAGGATGCCGGCGCGGATGCGGCGCGGCGAATCCGCCGGCACGCCCATGTTGGCGGCGATGGCGTCGGCGGTCTTGAAACCGATGCCATGAATGTCGCGCGCGAGCTGGTAGGGATTGGCTTTGACGACCTGCATCGCGTCGTTGCCGTATTGCTTGTAAATCTTCGCCGCCTGCGAACTGTTGATGCCGTAGCTTTGCAGGAAGATCATGATGTCGCGGACGGCCTTCTGCTCCACCCACGCCGCCCGGATGCGCCGCGCGCGCTCCGGCCCGATGCCGTCCACCTCGCGCAGTTTCGCGGAAAACTGGTCAATGACCTCCAGCGTCCGGTCGCCAAAGTGGTTGACGATGCGTTCGGCGAACTTGGGCCCAATGCCCTTGATGAGGCCGCTGCCGAGATATTTTCGGATGCCGGTGGCGGTGGCCGGCAGCACGCTCTCGAACGCCTCGACCTGGAACTGGCGGCCAAACTGTTTGTGCGTCGTCCAGTGGCCGGTAAGTTTGAGGATTTCGCCGCACTGGACGGCGGCGAGGTTGCCGACCACGGTGACCGGCTCGCGGCGGTTCTCCGGCTGCAACGACGCCACCGTGTAGTGGTTCTCCTCGTTGACGAAAAGAATCCGCTCCAGTGTGCCGGTGATTGTCTCCTGGGATGCGTCCGCAGCCATCGCCCCGACTGTAGCGGAGCGGCGGACGCCGCACAAGCCGGGGGTCGTTACCAACCGCCTCCGCCGTCAGGGCGGATTCTCCAGCTAGCAAAAGGCTGTTTCTGTCCTGGTCACGAGTTTAACCAATCCGAACACGATAGTTCGCCTTGTTCAGGTTGAAAGAATATCCATTTGTTATTGTGCCATATTGACAAAGAGACATCATCGTCACACAATGCCGAATTGAGGGATAGTGTAATGGAAACACGTCCGCAAGGAAGTCTAGCTGGGTTCGATTCCCAGCCCCTAGGGCTTGTTTCATAAGAAACCGGTCCTAGGGGCTAGGAAACGATGACATATCTTTTTACCAAGCAGTACGCATATCACGTAGAGAATCTTCGCTCGATTGAACGCGCCTTCAAACAACTCCATGCTGTAGCGCGTCGTGCTATTGCTGAAGAGAATACGCAATTGGAGTCATCACTGACTCGACTTCTTGCGCTTTTGCTCGGTATATGGGCTGAGGTGCGACTCAGCAAACTCCTGCATGAACACAACTTTTTCAGCGATGCCGAACGCCAAGAACTCTTTGCGGTAGCCACCCTGACAGACCGCTGGCTAGCGGTAATTGACCAGGGTTTTAGGAAGCACTATGGGGCAAAGACTCTTTCCGTTCCGGCCCTTCCACACAGCGCGTTTGATAAGTATCAGCATCTAAAGCGAATCGTGGACAACAACACACGTGGCGTGATTGAGGTTCGTAATAAACTCGCACACGGTCAATGGATTTATCCCTTTGCTGGTGACCTCGCTGAGTCAAGAGTATCACAAGGTAAATACAAGGATATCAACGAGGAAAATATCCTGGCTATTAGGTTCAAACAATCACTGCTAAACTACACCGCTGAGATCATTCAGCTCCTTGTGGCGAACAAAGCAGCTTTTGAGCGGGACTTCGACACCATATTTCGACACATCTGGCACACCGAAAAAAATCTTCTGATTCGAGACTATACTTCCTACAAGGAAGCGATTGTCAGGCGAGCAAAAAAAGGAGCGGAACAACAGATGCTTTCACGCGCACGCTAGACCCGAAACGGGTTTCGCACTGGCGATGGTGACGCGTGACCACAAGCTTGCTGCACAGAAAGAAACTGCTTTGGCGGGCGGGGGCGGGGGGGGGGG